>CANROP010000009.1 GCA_947632265.1 uncultured Bacilli bacterium | reverse complement strand
TATACTAGATTCTATCTCTTTTACAGTATAAATTCCAAGGGGTAAATCATTTATAGTAGCTATACCATCTTCATTAATCTCTACTTCTTTAATAAAATCATTACCTCTATATATACCATACTTAGCTCCTTTTAGTGATACATTATTTCTCACTACATTTTCACTATCTACTTTTTTTATTGTTAAACTACCTGTTTTAGGTTGTAATTCATCATATAAAGTATACTTATATTCTTTACTTTCTTTTATTTCTATATTTATATCTTTAGTAAATTCATAATCATCTGCTCCCTTAGTTTGTTTTATTTTATACTTTCCATAAGGAAGTTTAAAAGTAATTTTACCTTTTTTAGTTTTATATATACCTACTAAATCATTATTCCAATCATATACTTTAAACTCTGCTCCATCTTCTAAATCATAGTTATCTTTATATCCATAATATTTAGTTAATATAACAGTTCCTTTTATAATATTTTCTTTTGATATTACTTCTACATTTAAATTATCTTTTGTTATTTCAACTTCATATGTGTTTGAATCTAATTCATAACCTATACTAGGTTCTAGCTCTTTTAAGGTATAAATTCCAAGGGGTAAATCATTTATAGTAGCTATACCATCTTCATTAGTCTCTACTTCAATAACTAAATCATCACCTCTATATATACCATACTTAGCTCCTTTTAGTGATACATTATTTCTTGCGATACTTTCACTATCTACTTTTTTTATTGTCACATTACCACTTACTACTTTAACATTAATATTTAAAGTAATATCATTTACTTTTCCTGGTTTTAATAGTGACTGTGCATCTTTTAAATAATATAAAGTATAATCATCATGAATTGGACTTTGTCTTAAAAGTTTTATATTATAATTTCCTTCTTCTTCAGTATTTATTATAAGTTTATTACCATCTATTTTAGCATCTACATCATTTTCAATTATTTCATAATTTTCTAAAATGTTATTTTCATCAACAACTTCATAAGATGAATTTTTATCATAATAAAGTGTATTATCATTAAAACTAGGTAAAAGATAATAATTATCTACAAGAGCTTGTAATTCAGTTAATTCATCTGTAAACTTATCAACTCTTCCTCCAGTTTTTAAATCATTAAAATAAACTCCATCTAAATCTAGTTGTTTCCAAATTAAAAATTGAGTTACTACATACCATTTAACATCTGTATGATTACTATATTTATAACCATAATAAGAAATTAAATTTATCTTATCTAATACGTTATCTTTTAAATTAAATACAGAATCATTTTTGTCATATATTGTATAATCTCCATTAGAATTTAATGCTTCTAGTGGATTTAAACAATAAATAAAATCATTTTTGTCATTTTCAAGTACATACATGATACTAGTTCGTTTTTTAGAACCTAGGACAGCTTCAGTTCTAATATCTGATAATTTTTCGCCTGTATGAAGTCTAGCAGTAAGGGCATTTACTCTAGTTAAAAAAGCAATAGAAATTAAGCAAATGAATAATATTTTTTTCATATAATCTCCTTTCACAGTTATATTTTTATCACATAATGAAAATTATAGCAAATGCACGTTTTTAACGTTTTGCTTATGTTTTTTTGCAGTTTTTAAATTTCTGCGCGCAGAAATTTAAATTCTGCATTTTTTACTATACAAAAAAAGAAATTCTATAAAATTTATAAAATTTCTAAGTTTTTATTTGACTACTATGTTTACTAATTTCTTAGGTATTACTATTACTTTTACTATTTCTTTTCCATCTATATATGATTTTACATTTTCTATACTTGTTGCAAGAACTTTCATATCTTCTTCTGTTGTGTAAGAGTTAACATCTACTTTTCCTCTTACTTTTCCGTTTACTTGTACTACCATAGTAAATGTGTCGTTTTCTAGTTTTGATGTATCATAATCTATCCAAGTTGATTCACAGAATTTATCTCCTAAGTCATATTTTTCATTTAATTCTTCAGTAATATGAGGTGCGATAGGATTTAAAAGTTGAAGTAATGTTCTATAATCTTTTCTAGATACGCTATCGTTTTCTTCTAATTTATTTAATAATATCATAAGTGAAGATACTGCTGTATTATATTTCATATTGTTTAAATCATCAGTTACTTTTTTTATCGTTTGATTTATTAATGTTTCTAAGTTTTTAGAATATTCAGTTTCATTATTTAATTTTTCACCTAATCTATATACTCTATCTAAGAATTTCTTACATCCTTTAAGTCCATTAGTTGACCAAGATGCATCTCTTTCATAATCGCCTATAAACATTTCATAAGTACGAAGAGCATCTGCACCAAATTCGCTAATAACATCATCAGGATTTACAACGTTACCTTTTGATTTACTCATTTTCTCATTATTTGCTCCTAAAATCATTCCATGGCTTACACGTGTCCAAATCATCTCTGATTTAGGAACTAAACCTATGTTGTGTAAGAACTGAACCCAGAATCTTGCATATAATAAATGTCTTGCAGTGTGTTCCATACCACCGTTATACCAATCGACTTGTCCCCAGTATTTCATAGCAGGAATAGATGCAAATTCTTTATCGTTATGTGGATCCATAAATCTTAAGAAATACCAACTAGAGCCAGCCCAGTTAGGCATTGTATCTGTCTCTCTTCTAGCACTTCCTCCACACTTAGGACAAGTAGTGTTTACCCAATCAGTAATTTTAGCTAGTGGACTTTCTCCGTTATCTGTTGGTTCATATTCCGCTATATCTGGAAGAAGTAATGGTAAATCTTCTTCATTCATTGGAACCCATCCACATTTATCACAATATATCATTGGTATTGGTTCTCCCCAGAATCTCTGTCTTGAGAATACCCAATCTCTCATTTTATAATTGTTTACTCTTCTAGCTATACCTTTATTAACTAACATATCAGTTATAGCTTCTTTAGCATCCCCTACACTATATCCAGTAAATTCATCTGAATTAATCAATTTAGCATCCGCGTTTTCTAAATAATCATATTTTTCATATGCAGAGTTCTCTACATCTCTTCCACTAATTACTGGTATTATTTCTAGATTGTGTGCTTTAGCATACTCAAAATCTCTTTGATCATGTGATGGTACTGCCATTACCGCACCCGTTCCATAATCACCTAGTACGAAATCTCCTAAGAATATTGGTACTTCTCTTCCATTTACTGGATTAAGTGCTCTTATTCCTTTTACCTCAACACCAGTTTTACCTTTGTTTAATTCAGTTCTATCCATATTGGATTTCTTTGATGTCTCTTCTATGTATGCTTCTACTTCTTCTTTATTTTCTACTCTAGGCATCAATTCTTTTATAAGTTTTCCATCTGGTGCGATTACAAAGAATGTAATTCCATAAATAGTTTCAATACAAGTTGTAAAGATAGAAAATTTACCTCCACCTATTATATCTATATCTACTTCTACACCTTCAGATTTTCCAATCCAATTTATTTGACCTAATTTTACTCTTTCAGCAAAGTTTGTATCATCTAATCCCTTTAGTAATGATTCAGAATAATCACTCATTCTTAATAACCATTGAGATTTTTGCTTCTGTACTACAGCTTCTCCACATCTTTCACATACTCCACCTGCAGCATCTTCATTAGATAAAACTGTCTTACAATTTGGACACCAATTTACTGATATCGTATCTTTATATGCCATTCCATGTTTATAAAATTGTAAAAATTGCCACTGTGTCCACTTGTAATATTCTGGATCTGTAGTTGAAAATTCTCTACTCCAATCAAATGAAAATCCTAATTTTTTCATTTGACCTTTAAATGTTTTTATATTTTCTAAAACAGCTTCTTTAGGATGAATATGATTTTTTATTGCATATTGTTCTGCGGGTGCACCAAATGCATCCCAACCCATAGGATATAATACATTATATCCTTGCATTCTCTTCATTCTAGCAAGCGCATCTTGAGCAGTATAACTTCTAACATGACCTACGTGAAGTCCTGAACCTGATGGATATGGAAACTCAACAAGTATATAGTAATGTTTATCTATACCTCCATTTTTAGCTTCAAAACTATTATTGTCATCCCAATATTTTTGCCATTTCTTTTCTATTTTTTCAAAATTGTACATATTATTTTCCTCCCTGTTTTCTTCGATTTAAAATTCCAATTATATGATAAACTAAAAGTATTAAACATACTAATGTTACAAGTCCAACTAGTATTTCTAATATAAGATTATCAAACAAGCACACTACATATACTGTAGTAGCTAATATAAATGAATTTCCTAAAAATATTTGATTAGCAATAGATTTTAAATTTTTATCGTTAATATTTACTCCATATTTAATTTTTAAGTATCTAGCATACATTCCATCTGGTACTTTTTTTAATACATTTTTTCTACAGAGTACAAATATAAAATAAAATCCATATGTGAGTAAAAAGATAACTAAATATATTATTAATTCTTTCATACTAACCTCCTATAAAAATAATCACATCCTTATAAGGACGTGATTATACGTGGTACCACCTTAATTCGTGTAAAATACACCTTTATAAACTTAACGCGTCTAAACGTCTTATGAAGCTCCAAAGCAAGTTCATAAAATCTATCTTAAAGTTTTCACCAACCACTTTTTCTCTAAGTAGATAGACCTTTATTACTACTCTTTTTCATCGCTTTTAAAATTATATTAGTATTATATTACAATTCATTAATATATTCAAGTAGTTTTAAGAATAAATCGATATATTTTCTCTCTAGATAATCTTTTCCATTAGCAAGTTTTCTAATTTCTATTCTTTTTCTTTTTAAACTATATTTTTTAGAAAACATAATATCATCTATTCTTTGCTTTACAACTGTCTTTATTGGTAAATCGCTTATTATTGATACTATATCTTCATTTATTATTCTAATCGCATCTATCTCTATATCATCACCTCTACATATAACTGTAAACTGTGATGTGGTTGGTACATTATTTACTTCTATTATTAAATCTGTTCCATCTCTATAACAATTATTACTTGTAGGAGTACTATCTATATAAGTAAATACTTGCTTAGCAGGTTTAGTATTTCTAAATCTAATTTTATAATTTCTATTCTTAGGTATTACTCCAACTTTTCCATCTACTGGTAATACTGTTACTTTATAATCGTTCTTTTTATATGCGAATTCTATATTAGTTATAACATATTTACCGTTTAGATATGCATTTGTAGTTCCATCATCTTCATAAATACTATAAGTATTGCTTGCACCTGGGAATATCTGTAACTCTAAATTTTCAGGAACACTTGTATCATTACCTTTATTGTGAGCTAGAGGTATTATCGCACCCTCTTTTACAAATACTGGATATTCATCATCTTTATAAAATGATACATATCTCTTATTTCCAGCATATTTCTTACCAGTAAAAAATCCATACCAAGTTCCTTCTGGGATAAATAGTTTATGTATTACTCTATTCATGACATAATCTTTTTTAGTTATTATTGGGCTTACTAAGAAACTTGTTCCAAATAGATATTCGTTACTGTATACAGCATCGTCATAGAACTCTGGATATCTATAATATAGAGGCTCTATTAATGGTTTACCATACTTGTGATATTTATAGGCTTCTGTATATATATATGGAATTAACTCATGTCTTAAATTTAAGAAATTAGTAGTAATAATTTCTGTCTTAGTTCCCCATTTCCAAGGCTCTCTTTTATAGTATTTTCCAGCATCTGAACCTAATCTAAGTATTGGAGAAAACGTACCTAATTGAACGAATCTTGTAAATAGTTCGCTATCTTCTACTCCTCCACCAGTTCCACCTATATCATGGCTCCAAAAACTTACACCTATATTAGCAGCTGAACTGTTAAATGTAGGTATATTTTTTAATGTATCCCAACTTACTAAAGAATTTCCAGCATATAAAACTGAATATCTATGTGCGGCAACAGTAGAATTGTGTGCACTTATAAGTGGTCTTTTATTTATATTTTTAAATGTATCATAATATAGGAAGTGTTTAAGTATCATAAGTCTTCTTAAATCATTTTTATTAAATGTCTTTATATCATAAAAATCGACTCCCATATTATCTAGTGGATGTATGATTAGTTTTAAATATGCATCGATAGTTCTTGCATCGAATAAATTAAACGGTATATTTCCATTTCTATCTACAGCAACATATTTTTTTAATACTTCATAACTAGAACTTTTCCTCATAAATACAACTGGATCATCTATTGAAAGACCTACTTTTATATTTTTTGCATGCATATAATTTATTATAGTTCTTGGATCTTTATAAAGTTCTCCTAGATAAAATGAATCATTTGTATACCATTTATTTAATATAATTGTTGAAATAGGTATATTACTACTTTCAAACTTACTAATTAAATGACTTATATCAAATTCACTATAAAATTCATTTTTAGTCCACCAATTACCAAGTGCATATCTTGGAATCATTTGAGGATATCCTGTAAGATTAAAGTAATCACTTAAGCAATAGAAAAAGTCTCTATTATATAAAAATACATATATATCTATACTATTTTGTTCTCTTCTTTTAAACTCTCCATTTTCAAGAATAATACAAGAATTAGAATCATCAATTGAAGCAAATCCATCTAATGAATATAAACTCTTTTGGATTCTTTTATTTTTATCATTACTTAATTTATATGCACTAGCACCATAATTTCTTATTTCTGGGTGTCCATAATACCACACTTTATCAGTACCAACTATTGATATTTTTAAATTGCTTGTTGGAGAAACTTTACCTCCAGAAAAGTTTTTTTCCTTTAAATAGTCTAATACAAAATATCTAGTAGAAATTCTTAGATTATTACTATCTTGTTCTACTCTAAAATTAACTTTTGGAAAATTTCTATACCAAGCAAGTTCAGTTGGACGGTCTTCAAATATTCCGTTTTCATTATATTCAAGTCTAACTAATCTTTCAGTTAAAACAGTAATACGAAATTTTTCTCCCTTAATAATATTTTCATTGTTTGCGATAGCTCGATTTAAATCAAATTTAAAATATGACCCTAAATCATACATAATATCACCCTTATTCTTTTATAGTGTTATAATAATTATAACAAAAAAAAATGTAAAAAGATATAGTTTTTTATATCTTTTCACATTTATTTTTCTTTTATTAAATTTTTATTAAGGGAGTAATATTGAACACCTGATACTATAGAAAGTACAGTAGCGACAAATAATAATACTTTATCTACTTTTATATTCCATAATTCAAATGGTAAATTATTAAATAATGTTAGTACTATCCCTACCATAAGACAAGCCGTTTTAACTTTTCCTGATTTTATTGCGGCTACTACTTTACCTTTACTTGCAGCAAGCATTTTTATTGAATTAACTACACTATCTCTAATAATTATTACAACTGGTATTATAGGATGGATTATACCTTGTGCGGCTAATATTATAAGTACTGAATTTACAAGTATTTTATCCGCTATAGCATCCAGTAATTTACCAAAATCTGTAATCATATTATATTTACGAGCTATATATCCATCTAGAAAATCTGTAAGTGAAGCTAATATAAATAATATACCTGCTACGACATATTTAGGATCTACAACTAATGATTCGTTTATAAATATTTCAAATCCTAATAGATCTGATATATAGTTCCCACTAAATAATACTATAATAATTAATACTGTCATAATTATTCTAGACAAAGTTAATTTATTAGGCAAATTCATGCATTTCAACTCCTTCACTAAATACTATAGTATTTGAAACTTCATCATCATCTTTAATAAATAAAACAACTATTAAATAAATTAAAATGATTACTAAAATTATTATACCAAATACTACTAAAAATTTTGGTACTTTTTTCTCTTGTTTTTTTTCTATAGTATATGGAGAAGATATCTTTACAGTTTTTATCTTTTTTTCTTTCTTTTTTTGTTCTCTTTCTGCTTTCTTTATATCTTCAATAGATATTTTCGATGTGAAATCAAATAAATATTCATTAAATTCTTCTACCATCTCATCATAGTCTAATCCTAAATATTTAGAATAATTTTTTATAAACATTTTAAGATAAAATATATCTTTAAATGCATCTTTATTGCCCTCTTCAATATTTTCTATTTGAGATGGTCTAAGTTTTAAATCTTGGGCTGCTTCTTCTATAGTAATACCCATAGATTCTCTTGTTTCTTTTAATTTCTCTCCTATTTCTTTCATATAGCCTCAATTCTAAAAAAAATAATATTTTATAAGCCATGTTCTGTTCTCTATAAGAGCGACAAATATTTATCTACCATTACTGGTCCTTGAATCAGTTCATTTCCCTATCAAAGTTCCCCTACCAAATTTTGGGTTTCTCACTCGCGGGGTTTACCACGTTCCATTTCCATCATTTCTGATTTCTTCGTCACTTTGGCACTTTTATACCTAATCTAACCATATCATAAGACTTAGGTTATTTCGGAGCCGTTAGTAAAAACTACCTAGGGTTATTTTTTCCCCTAGCACGATCACTACAATCATCTCAGACTGTGTGAGCATGGACTTTCCTCTACATTACTTAAATGCAGCATTTGTCAAAATATTATTCTTTTCCGTATATTATTTTTTCTAATTTAGAAATTCTCCTTAAAACATCCGCATTAGTTGAACTACCATTTTCAGAGTCTGCTAGAACATCTAATTTAACTTTAAGATTCCTAACCTCTTGTTTTAATTGAATATTATCTTCAACAAGTTGTTTCTTTTCTCTTTCTAAATCACGAATTATAGTATTCATTTCTTCATAATCTTTTATGATCATGTCGAGAAATCGATCTACCTCTTGTGGACGATATCCTCTAGTATCAATTTTAAAATCTTTTTCTAGAATATCACGACTAGTTAAAAGTATACGATCTTGATACATATTTCCACCTCACTTTTATTCAATGTAATTATATAAAAAAAATAAGATTTTGTCAATAAAAAACTACTTACCTCTAATCCCGTAAGTAGCTAGTTTAATATAACTCACATCGTTTATCATATTACTAAATACATTTTCAACATGTAGATTAGTACATTTAAAATCCTTTTTCATGCAATCACCTCTCTAGGATATATATACCACAAGAAAAATTTTTTGTCTTTAGTTTCGACAAAACTAGATAAAATTAGAACTAAATGTAAACATTTGATATGTTTAAATAAAAATCGATAAAAAGTAGAAAAAAAAGCATTTTTATTGTATAATTAAATAGGTGGTTTTAATGAAATATCCAAATGGAATAAAAAAAGAGTTTGGGAGTTTAAAATCATATGGTAATAGAGGTATGAATTTAGAACAAGATTTAAATGATTCTAATACTTATTACTTAGAAAATGATATAGCAGTAATCCACAAAAAGCCTACTCCTATTACTATAAATAAAGTTGACTTTAAATCTAGAACGGATGCAGTTATAACGGAAGCTCATTTTAAAATACCATCTACAACAGATTATAACGGTATATATAAAGGAAAATACATAGATTTTGAAGCAAAAGAAACAAAGAGTTTAACTAGTTTTCCACTTATGAATATCCATAAGCACCAAATAGAACATTTGAAGAAAATTTCAAATCATGGAGGCATAGGATTTATTATAGTTAGATTTTCTAGATTAAATAAAAACTACATTTTATTCATAAAAGATTTACTAGAATTTTTAGAAAATAACAAAAGAGCATCTATTCCTATTTCTTATTTTGAAGAAAAAGGATATCTATTAAAAGATGGTTTAAGACCTAGATTAGACTATTTAAAAATAATTGATGAAAAAGGAGTTATGTCATGAAAACATTTATAAAGAATTTAAAGAAAAAATTTAAAAAGAATAAGAAAAAGATTTTAATTAACATAGTGATTCCAGTAGTTGTTTTAATACTAATACTTATTATTTCACTATTTGTTATAGGTGGAAAGAAAGGAATTATTTTATTAGTTTTATTAGGATTTATTTTCTGTGTTACCTATATAGTACTTAGAAGTAAGTATAAATTAAAAACACTACTTCTTATATTTGAATCATGTTTTTTAATGGGTACTATGTGTGTTATCGCATTCCTAGGATATGTAGTATATAATGCGCCAGATTTTAACGAAGAATTATTACAGGTAGATAGCTCATCTATTTTGCTTGAGAGAAATGGTACTGAAATCGCTAAAATAGGAACTAATTTAGTACCACTTGAATACGATGAAATACCTGAAGTATTAATAGATGCGATTATAGCTACTGAAGATTCTAGATTTTTTGAGCATCAAGGTGTCGATTGGGCAAGATTCTTAAAAGCATCTGTCTTGCAATTATTAGGTCAATCTGATGCTGGGGGTGCTTCCACTTTAACAATGCAAGTATCAAAAAATGCTTATACTGATGATACTGCAAAAGGTATTGAAGGTTTAATTAGAAAATTTACTGATGTTTATGTATCAACATTTATAATAGAAAAGAATTATACAAAAGATAAAATAATTGAATTTTACGTAAATTCTCAGTGGCTTGCTAGAAAGACTTATGGTGTTGAACAAACTTCCCTATTATATTTTGGTAAGAGCGCTAAAGATTTAAATGTTGCAGAAGCTGCAATGATTGCTGGATTATTTCAAGCACCAGGAGTATATGATCCATATGAAAATCCAGAAAAGACTGAAGAGCGAAGACAACAAGTTTTAAAACTTATGTTAAGACACGGATATATAACAGAAAATGAATATAACGTTGCTAAAAAGATGTCTGTAGATAAAATAGTTATTCCAAAAGAAGAAAGTTCATATGATAGTTCTAATTTATCTCCTTATCAATCATTTATAGATACTGTGGTTGAAGAAGTAATCGCTAAAACTGGTAAAGATCCATATAAAACACCAATGGTTATATATACTACAATGGATAAAGATTTTCAAGATTATGTTAATGTCGTTATGCTTTCAGAAGATCCAAAATTTAAAAGTTATGTAGATGAGGTAAAAGCAAAATGGAAAGCTGAAAAGAAAATAGTACCAAATTATACTTGGGAAAATGATGAAGTTCAATCTGGTATTGCAGTAATAGATGTTAAAAATGGTAGTGTTGTTGCTTTAGGGGGAAATAGAAATATTGTTACTACTGACACATTTAACTGGGCTACTGATGAAAAAAGGCAAATTGGATCTACAGCAAAGCCATTATACGACTACGGTCCAGCTATTGAATATCGTAATTGGAGTCCTTATAATATAGTTGTTGATGAGCCTATAAAATATTCAGATGGTACATCGATAAATAACTGGAATGGTAAATTTGAAGGTTGGGAAACTGCTAGAGTTGCATTAAGAGGTTCTAGAAATATTCCAGCACTTAAAACTTTTAAAGGAAATGACAAATCTAAAATAATTGAATTTGTTACTAAATTAGGTTTATCACCTGAAATTTGTAATGATGGATTTAAATATGATAATAAAACTAGAAGTTGTATAAGTAAAGATGATCCAGATATTACTACATCATACAATAATACACTTCACGAAGCTCATTCAATCGGTGGTTATAATGGTGAGACTCCTGTTTCTTTAGCTTCTGCATATGCAGCATTCGCAAATGGTGGTACTTATAATGAGCCACATACATTTACAAAAGTAGTATTCCAAGATAGTGGTGATGAATACGAAAACATTATAAGTTCAAATAGAGCTATGAGTGAAGAAACTGCTTATATAATTAGTGATATGTTAGTTACTACTGCTCCAAATGCAGTTGGCAGCTTCTATAATATTAATGGTATTAAATATGCAGCTAAGACTGGTACTACTAACTATCCTGATAACATTATGGATAAATATAATTTAAAATCTAATGTAGTAAACGACTTATGGACTGTTGGATTTAATACTGAATATGCAATTGGTGTTTGGTATGGTTATGAAAACTATGCGACTAAACATCACAATGTATTAAGTAGTGGACAACATAATAAAATGTTCCAAACTATTGGTAAGAAAGTATTTACTAATAAAAATTCATTTACTAAACCAAGTGGAGTTATTTCTGTTGAAATCGAGACAGGATGTCCAGAGGCTACATTACCTAGTGAATTTACTCCATCAGAATTTAGACAAACAGAAATATTTATAAAAGGTACAGAACCTACAACTATATCTAATAGATTTGCTAAATTAAATAATGTAACAAACTTAAGATCAACAGTTCTTGAAAATACTATAACTCTTAATTGGGATGAAGTACTTACACCTGAAATAAATACAGAAAATTATTTAAATCAATATTTTTCTAAATCATTTGAAAACAAATCATATTTAGAATCACATGTAAAAAGTAGACTTGAATGGAATGAAAAAAATATTGGAACTATTGGTTATGAAATATATATTCAAAATTCAGATGGTACACTTAAATTTCTAGATTATGTAAATACAAATACATATCAGACTACATTAGATATTCCTCAAGAATATACATTTGTAGTAAAAACTGCTTACTCTATATTTAAACAAAATATGAGTGATGGTGTTACAACTAAAGTAACTGTTTCATCAAGTATATTACCGCCGGTAGATGAAAACCCAGATGGTGGTGAAGAAAATCCTGAAATACCTGATGACAATAATGATACCGAGGAAAATTAAAAGAGAAAGTTATATTTTGACTTTCTCTTTTTTACATATATTTTTAATTTCACAACTATCACATAAAGGATTTTTAGCTTTGCAATAATATCTACCAAATAATACTAATTGATGATGTAGGCGTGATAGTTTATCTTTAGGAAATTTCTTATTTAATTTCTTTTCAATAACTAAAACATCATCACCACATTTAGCAATACCTAATCTTTTACTAACTCTAGATACATGAGTATCAACAGCTATTAAAGGTGCATTATATAAATTAGATAAAACTACATTCGTTGTCTTTCTACCTACTCCATTTAAACTTTCTAAATACTCTCTATCGTTTGGAACTATTCCACCTTTATTTTCTAGTAAATCTTTTGCAATCTCTATTACATTACTTGCTTTTTTATTAAATGTTCCAATAGGTCTTATTATTTCTATAACATCATTTATATCTGCTTTGCTTAATTTTTCTAATGTATCATATTTTTTAAACAATACACTTGTAACCATATTTACTCTTTTATCAGTTGTTTGAGCACTTAACATAACCGCAATTAATAATTCATAATCTTTTGTATAATTTAATTCACATCGAGGATTAGGAAACAATTTATCTAAATAATCAGTTACTTCTTCCATCGTTTAACCAATCATAATCAAATAATTCTTTATTTTTATTATTTTTATTTTTAAATTTTTTTCTATCATTTTCTACATCCTCTTTATTTTTTATACCTTTTTTTACCCATTCATGTATAATTGTATCTATATATCTTAAATTACTAACTTCGTTATATGTAGCTTCTTTAAGTGCAAGTCTAATTAATTCTTCACTATACCCTACATCTAACCAACCACTAATTATCTCGTATTCCATAGGAGATAATGGTCTACCAAATTCATTTTCAAAAGTACTATAAAGGTTTGTATCTTTTGAATCTTCTACTTCTCCTAGTGAAAAAGCAAGTTTTTCATATAAAGGGTTTAAATTAATAACTTCACATCTTACATTATCTATCTTTTTTATTTTTATTTCAATTATACCTTTTTCACATAATTTATTTACAAGTTCAAGGGTATCATTCATATTTATATTTAAATCATTACTTATTTGTTTTGGATTATATATATCATTATTCTGATTTATTAAATATATGATAACAATTAACTCACTATCAGTTATATTCATCTTTTTATAATTAAATAATAATTCTTTAGATATTTGATAATTAATAGATTTTAAAAGTTCAATTACTTGTGTCATAGTATCACCTAAATAAATTATATATTAATTAATATTTGAAATCAAGAAAAAAGTAACGCATGTTACTATTTTATATTATTTAAACTATTTAAAAAACTTTTACTTTTTAAATAAAGTCCAGTATATCTATCATAATAATCATCTATAAATGTATTTACTGCACCTACTACATCTTTATTTATATCTAATTTAGATATTTTATTTATATCTACATAGTAATACATTCTAAAAAGTTTTATTACCTTATCACTAACAATAGGTTCTATAGTACGACATTTACTACATAAATATCCACCTTTATCACTCGATAATGTTATAACACTTTTAGATCCACAAATACTACAACCATCTATATTAGGCATAACACCTAAATATTCTAAATATTTAAGTTCTATTATATTAGTTATTATAAGTGGATTAAAATTATCATCAATCTTTGTTAAAGCACTTATAAGTAAATCATATAAATCACTATCATTATTCTGTTTATATACTTGATTAGTTAAATCTAATAAAAAACTCGCATAACTAATTTTTTCTATATCTTTTTTTATATTAGAAAAATTATTTATAACACTTGCTTCACTTAATATAGATAATTTATCTTTTTTATAATATATAGTAAAAGTCGCATATGTAAGTTTATCGGTAACACTTCTTAAATTACTTTTTAAACTTTTACATCCTTTAGCTATAACTCCTACCATGCCATACTCTTTAGTAAATATATCTACTATTTTACTAGTATCTCTATAACTTTTAGAATTAATTACTATTCCTTCTACATCTATAATCATGAATGTTCAATCACTTCTTCAAAGCGATATTCTTGCTTTATATCAGGATATTTTTCTTTATCTACTTCGCTTATAAACATATCATAAGGTCTTGCCCATACTTTATCAGTATCAATATGTTTATATATAACTAATTTTTCAGATGTTTCTGTATGTTCAGCTATAGAAATTACTTTTACTATATGTCCTTTAAAATGCTTGTAAGTTCCACCTACTTTAATTGCTCTTTCCATCCTTCTTCACTTCTTCCTTATACTTCATATAATACTCTATTTTTCCTGTATTTTTAAATAAATCCCATAATAAATCTTTCATTCTATCACCTATTATATATTGAACTCATTATTATTTTTTTATTCACTAATTTTCAAAATCAGTAAATCCAAATTCATTTAAATATTTATCTTTTTCTCTCCATTTTTTAATAGTTTTAACAAATAATTCTAAGTAAACTTTCCTGCCTAGTAAACTCTCTAAATCTTTTCTAGATTCTATACCAATTTTTTTAATCATATCTCCTTGTTTACCTATTATAATTTTCTTTAATGAATCTCTATCTACTATTATAGATATTCTAATATTATAACTAGTTTTTCCAACTTCAACACTATCAGTTACACAAGTAACTGAATGTGGTACTTCTTCATCAGTATAATTAAAAACTTTTTCTCTTACTATTTCAGACATCAAAAAGTCTATAGATTTATTTGTAATGCTATCTTCATTATAATATTTTATATTATCTGGTAAATATTTTTTTATCGTATCTATTAAATCATCTATATTACTTTTTGTTATAGATGAAACTGGAATTATCTCATCAAAATCATATAAATCCTTATAACTATCTATTCTTTTTAAAATTTCTTCATGAGTAATTTTATCTATTTTATTTATAACCAGTATTACAGGTTTATTTATATCTTTTAATTTATCTAATATGTATATATCCCCTTTTCCTAAACCTTCGTATGCATCTACTAAAAAGAGTATTATATCAGTATCATTTATGCTGTAATATGCCTGTTTATTTAATGTTTTTCCTAATTTATTTACAGGTTTATGAATACCTGGAGTATCTACAAAAACTATTTGAACTTTATCCTCATTATAAATTCCTTGAATAATATTTCTAGTAGTTTGTGGCTTATTTGATGTTATCGCAACCTTTTTACCTAGTATGCTGTTGATTAAAGTACTCTTACCTACATTAGGACGACCTACTATTCCTACAAAACCACTTTTCATTTTAAATCCTCACTATCGAATGGATATGGACATAAATCACTAATTAAATACTCTTCAACTTGTCCATCTGGTGTCATGCATATAACTTTACTATCTCTATCAAAAAATTCTACTAAAGTCATTCTACATACAAAACATGGCTTTCCAACTTTATCATTATTATCACACATTACATAAATAGATTTAAAATCTCCTTTTTTATATCCAGCACTTACCGCACTTAGTATCGCACTTCTTTCAGCACATATACTAGCGCCATAAGAAGCATTTTCAACATTTACACCACAAAACTCTCTATCATCTTTCATAACTACTATAGCAGATACTCTAAAATTAGAATATGGTGAATAACTATTTTCTAATAATTTTACTAATTTTTCTCTCATACTTCACCTCTAAAACAACGCAACTACTTTTGGTAAAAATATTATTATATTTAATATTATTCCGACAATAAACACTACAAATGTAGCCGCACTACCACAATCTTTTGATATTTTTATAAAATCGTTATATTCACGACTAACTGCATCACATGCAGCTTCTATTGCAGTATTTATAAGTTCCACTGAAAGTGTTATACCTAAAACACAAATAATTAAAATCCACTCAAGTCCATTTATATTGTATTCAAATCCAAGTATCACTTCTATTATTAAGCATACTACATATACTACAATGCTTTTCCCATCTTCTGCATAATACTTAATTCCATTTATAGAATTTTCTATTGTTTGAAGCAAAGATGTTTTTGTAATATTTCTCTTTTTTATATTCTTTTTTATTTTATCTTTTAATTCCACACTCACTTAAAATCACCTCTTGTAAATCAAACATAACCTTTTCTTCTTCTTTAGTCATATGATCATATCCAAGTAAATGAAGGAGTCCATGTATAGATAAAAATGATAATTCACGTAATAGGCTATGCCCATATTCTTTTGCTTGTTCACGTGCACGTTTTATACATATATATATATCACCTAATACTCTTACATCAGTTTTTATAAATGTGTTATCATCTTCTAAAGCAAAGCTTATTACATCTGTAACACTATCTTTATTTCTATAGTTTTTATTTAACTCTCTTATTTTTTCTTCATCAACTATTATTATATTAAATAAAGCATTACTTATTTTTTGATAATTAAGTGCGAATAAGACTACATTTTTTACTTCTTCTAACTCTTCTATTACCTCATCTGTTTCATTAATAATTTCAAAAGTATTCATACAACCACCTTACAATATAATTATATTATAAATGTATATTTTTTTCAATAGAATGATTTAATTAGAATCATTATTTTCTTCTTTTTTTTCTTCAATTAATTGGTACTCTGTTATATTTTCAATAGTACTAAAAAATATATTTAAAGTAATAGAACTATCATTTACTGTTTTATTTAATATTTTATAATCTTTTATATATTCATCTTTATCTAAATTATCTTCTATTTTTTTCTTAGAATATTCTAATGCCTTATCTATAAGTTCGTCTTCTGTATATGTTTCATCTATAATTTTAGTTTCTCTTTGATTTTGATATACTAGAAAAATAGGTAATAAATTATTTTTTAGTATTATGTTATTTATAGTATTTTTTGTTTTATATTTTTTAAAATTAAATAAATTTATTTCTTTACTTAAGAATTTTATTACAAATACATTTTTACTTTTACCTGTTTCATATTTTTGATAATAACTATATGGATATGTAATAGATACATTATACCAAGTTTCTCCATAAACAGTACCATTAGAACCAACTGTATCTTTAACAACACCATTCATGCTAATATATCCACTAACTATTACTTCTCCTTTTTTTACATATGAATTTACTTCCTTTACAATTTGTCCACTAGATATAGACATACTAGTTATAACTGCATCTTTGCTAGATATTATATTTCTAAAAGGTATTTCTTCTTCTATATCATTTATTATTCTAGGTTCATATCTAACTATATATTTAGTACCTATATTTTCTATTTCAATCCATTCTAATTTATCCTTATATTTACTTAAAAGTTCTTCTTTTACTTCTTGTAATTCTATATAACTTTTTTTAAATTTATATTTTTTTATTCCATAATTACTTAATTCTTCTTTTATTATGCTTTCCATTTTTGAATCATTTGTAATTACATCTATATAAAATATCATATTAGTTATCATATACATTACTATAAGTGAGATTAGTATTAATATTATAACAAATTTGTTATTTAAAATATTATTCTTTAATCTTATAGTACCATAGTAATCTAATATTTCTATTTCATATATAGTTTTTAAATCAATTACTTTATCATAATCAGATTTATATATTTTTATATTTATTTCTTCTTTTGATATATAAACTATATTTAATATTTCTATTTTATTACTCTTTAATCTTTTTATAAATCTTTCTACATTATTTCCTTTTACATTTAAATTAAGTTTACTTTTAAATAAAAATAAAATATAATTTTTCAAATTATCACCTAAATTCTATATTATTAAATTCTCCTGTAATAAGCATCTCATCATTCATAAGTTTTGATACTACTAGATTACTTCCATTAACTAATACTTCACCATCTATTAGTTTTACTACAATTTTATTAGAATCAAAATGTCCAATATCTTTATAATTTTCTATATTTATTTTATTTTTATATATTGTTACTTTAGGTTCATCTTCTAACACATAGGATTTTATACTGTTAATTATATTCAAAATATCACCTATATAATCTTATTTGTAGATAATAAAAAAAATACTATTTAAGTATTTATTTATTAATTTTAGCACGTGGATGAGAATTAAGATAAACGTTTCTTATTTTTTCATTTGTCAAATGTGTATATATTTGTGTTGTTGATAAATTTTCATGACCAAGTAATTCTTGAACACTTCTTAAATCTGCACCCTCACTAAGCATATGTGTAGCAAATGTGTGTCTTAATACGTGTGGAGAAATTTTTGTTTTTATATTGGCTATAGAAGCAGCCTCATCTACGATAGTTCTAATTTCTCTATCATTTATTTTTTTACCTGTTTTACTTAAAAATAAATAATCTAAATTATTTAAATTCAATTTATTATAACTATGTTTTAAATAATTATCTATAAGATTACCACATTTAGTTCCAAAATATACAATTCTTTCTTTATTACCTTTACCTAGTATTTTAATACTTCTATTATTAAAAGATATATCTTTTAATTTTATCGATACTATCTCACTAACTCGCATTCCAGTTGAATATAACATTTCTAATATCAATGAATTTCTAAGTCCAATATAATTATTATTATCAAATGCATTTAATAGTTTATCTAAATCTTCAAAATTTAAAAATTTAGGCAACTTTTTTTCTAACTTAGGATTAGATATTAATGTTAGCGGATTATCGTTTATTACATTATTAATTTTCAAATATTTAAAAAAACTTTTAAGTGAACTTATATGTCGTGAGATTGTTTTATTATTATAATTTAAATCATAAAGATAATTTACATATAATCTTATATCTTGATAAGTAACGTCATTATAACTTTTTATATTATTCTCACATAAATATTCTAAAAATAAATCTAAATCTTTTAAATATCCATTAACAGTTAAATCTGAATAATTTTTTTCGAATTTTAATTCTTCTATAAAATCTAAAATTTCATCTCTCATAATATCACTAAATATACTTTAACACATAATTAAATTTTTTTAAAGCAAAAATTAGGATTGTATTCCTAATTTATTGTTCTCCTTTAAGATCTCCCATACCGTTTGTAAATGAATCTACTAACTCATTAAATTTCAATAAATTATTAGCAAGCTCATTCTTATCTGATTCATATTGAATTTTATCTAAGCTTAATTGATTTCTTTCTTCATCAAGAGAATCTTTTTGTTTTCTTAACATATCTTCAATATGACTCAATTCTTCTCTTCTATCATCATAAGCACTTTCGATATCTTTTTGAACTCTATCTATTTTTTCTTGTTCTTCTTTTCTATAACTTTCAAAATCAGCTTTTTCTTTTTCTAGATTTGCTTGAAGTTCCTTTAATGAATTAAGTCTTCTTTCTATTTCATCTTTCTTTTCATTTAACTTTTGTAAAACTTCTTGCTTATATCTATTAATTTCATCCTTTTGTTCTTTTTTTGAATTTTCGATTTCTGATTGTAAACGTTTTAATTCATCAAATCTTGAATCTATTTTTTGTTTCATTTCAGTATTCTTCATAAATATTTCAGATGCTTCTTTAACGTTTACACTTACTTTATTAAATAATTCATTTATATTAGTAGCTTCTATTTCTGGTTTTTCATATTCAGTTAATTTATTTAGTTCATCAATAGGAGTATCTGAAAAACTTATCTTTCCTGTTTTTGATAAACTATCTTCTTCAGTATTTTCTTCTATAGTTGGTTCTTCTACAGTTGTTTCTTCTATCTCTTTAGAACTATCTTCTTCTAGAGAATCTATACTATCTATATCTTCATCAGATATACTTTCAGTGTCCTCTTTAACCTCATCTTCTTTAGTTTCATCTTGGTAGTCATCTTCATCTTCTTCTATAGAATTAGATTCACCATTTTCTGAATCAGTCGCATCTTCAACTTTAGTTTCATTATCTAAATCAGTTTCATCATCATCTAATTTAAATAAATCTTCGTTTTCGTAATCGCTTTCTCCTAAACCGCTTATGGCATCATAATCAAAACTATCCGCAGAATTTTCTAATTCTTCAGTATTTTCATCTCCAAATTCAAAAATATCTTCATCTAATTTACCCATCATAACACCTCCTACTCAGTTTTATCATCTAATATCGGTTTGAAATTAGAATTAAACTGTCCAACAATCTCTTTAAATCTCTCACATTTTTGTTCTAATGTTTTATTATCTAACTCTATTTTTTCATTAGTTACTTCTTTATATCTTTCAAATTGAGCCCTTTCAGAAGCTAAAATTTCTTCAGCATGATGTATTCTACTAATTTCAAGTGATTTATAGTTTTCAAATTGAGCTTTATCTTCCTCTAATTTCTTTTCTTGAATTTCTAATTCTTTTTTAGAAATATCTAATTGAGCTAAAGAGCTATCCATACTGTCTTTAAATTCAGCTTCGGCTTTTGCTAGATACTGTTTTTGAGTAGCTAAATAATCTTCAACTTGTTTTTGTTTCTTTGATATTTCTTCTTTTTGTGCTTCCATAAATTCATCAAAATCAGCTTTAGATTTTTCTATTCTCTGTCTTTCTTCAACTAATTCTTTTTCTGCAACGTTATTAAATTTCTTTTGATCATTCAAGTTTGTTATAAATTTATTTACGTTTGCGATATCACTAGTTAAGTTATCAAATAAGTGATCTAAATCATCATTACTTGCATTTAGTTTTAGATTATCTAAACTTTCTAAATTTGACTTAATGCTAGAAGCAACCTCATCTGTTTTACTATCTTCTTTAACTTCTTCTGTTAAATCTTTAATTTCATTATCCATAATAACCATCCTTTTTATTCTACTATGTAAGTTTTCAAACTTACTATCTTAAACATATAAATTGTATCATCTTTTTTTATAAAAAACAATAGATATATAAAAACTTTTTACCACTTTTTATATTTTTTTAGGATTAAAGTCTATATCAAGTACTATTTTACTATTTGTTTTTAATTTATTTTGTATAAATTTTAATTGATTATATATATCACGAGTATTTTTATATTTAAGTATTATTTGAACGTAATACTTGTTATAAATTTTAGGAATACTAGATAAACTAGGTCCAAGTACTACTACATTATTAGTATTTTTTATTAAATAATCTTTTATTTTTGTTGATTCACTATTTAATAAATCAAGATTTATACCAGATAACTTAATTAAGCAAAGATTACTATATGGTGGATATTTTAATTTTTTTCTTATACTCATTTCTTCTTTATAAAAACTCTTATAATCATGTTTACTCGCATACACAATACTATAGTGATCTATATTAAAACATTGTATTATAACTTTACCATTTATTTTAGATCTTCCAGATCTTCCAGCTACTTGGTTTAACATACTATATGTTCTCTCCCCACTCCTAAAATCTGGAATATTTAAAGTGGCATCTCCATTAATAACACCTACTAATGTTACATCTTCAAAATCTAGTCCCTTAGATATCATTTGTGTACCTATTAATATGTTATATTTTTTATTTTTAAAATCATTAATTATTCTACTATGACTTCCTTTTCTTCTAGTTGTATCTATATCCATTCTAATAGTTTTAGCGCCTTTTATTATTTTATTTACTTCTTCTTCAAGCCTTTCTGTACCCATACCTAAGTTATTCATGTCTTCACTATTACAAATAGGACATTTATTTGGTTTATATGTTGTATAGTTACAATAATGACAATTTAATTTATTACCGTTTTTGTGATATATAAGAGGTATATCACAGTTTGGACATTTTATAACATTTCCACATTCTTTACAAGATATAGTTGTCGAATATCCTCTTCTATTTAAAAGTAATATAACCTGTTCATCACGTGATAATCTATCATTTATATCATCTATAAGTTCCCTAGATAAAATCCTATTACCTTTTTTAAATTCTTCTCTCATATCTACTATTTTAACTATAGGTAGACTCTTATTTACTCTATTTTTTAACTCTAATAATTCATAGTTATTTGTAAGAGCTCTTGTATAACTTTCAATAGATGGTGTTGCACTCCCGAAAATTACAGGGCAATTATAGGTACGTGCTCTTGTGATTGCTATATCGATTGCATTATACTTTGGATTGTTATCCTGCTTATAAGTATCAGAATGTTCTTCATCTAATACAATTAATCCGATATTTGTAAAGGGAGCAAATATCGCACTTCTAGCACCTATTACAATAGATACTTCTTTTCTTTCAATCTTTCTCCATTCATCGTATTTTTCTCCATCTGAAAGTGCACTATGAAGAATAGCTATAGAACTTTTAAATCTACTTTTAAATATATTAACCATTTGTGGTGTAAGACTTATCTCTGGCACTAACATTATTACTTCTTTTTTTTGTTTCAATACTTCATCAATTATATGCATATATACTTCTGTTTTTCCACTACCAGTTACCCCGTGGAGTAAAAACGGTTTAAATGTATTTAAATTTTCTAATACTCTATTTACTACATTTTTTTGTTCATCGTTTAGTATTACTTTTTTATCTTCACTAGTTTCTTCATTATTTAATCTATAAGTTTCTTCTTTTATCTCTTCAACTATTTTTTTATTTAAAAGCGTATTTAAACTAGATATAGATATTTTAGATAATTCACTTTTTAATATTGGACCTTTTTTTAATTTATCAATTATTTCATTTTGATTATCATTTTTTCCAACGTATTTATTATCTACTAATTTAATATAGGTAATATATTTTTTATTTATATTAAAATCTTTATGAGCTTTTAAAGCAGCTGGAAGCATTGTTTGATATGCACTAATTAAATTACATAAAGTTTTATCACTTATATATTTACCTAATTTCAACATTTCACTATTTAATACAGGCTCGCTATCTATTACATCAATTATCTCTTTTAATTCATAATCTACATTTTTTGTATTACTAATTCCTAATATAAATCCTTCTAATTTTTGCCTTCCAAATGGAACTAATACTCTTTTACCTATTTCTACTTTACTTTCTAAATTACTAGGTACTAAGTAAGTAAATGTCTTATCTATTTGTTTTGCTTTTAGTTCAACTAATACATCTAAATACATGTACACCTCCTAAAATAATTTTATTTTAACAATAGTACATCCTACATTATTATAAAATAATTTATAATCTATTACATCTTTACATCTTTTTAAAGTATTATGTACTTCTTCTTTAATAGTTCCGCTTCCAATACCATGAATTATACAAACAATTTCATTTTTCATAATTTTATTATCTTTTATAAATTCTAATACTTTTACTCGTGCATAATCTCTATCAAAGCCATGTAAATCTATTGTAGGAAGATTATTTATAAATATTACATCATCTAACTCCATGATATCACCTAAAACATGATAACACAAAACAAAAGAAAACTCCATCTTACGATAGAGCAATTAAATTTTTTTAGACTTTTTTAATTTCATAATATAATCTCTTTGTGTATTAATATAATTTTCTTTTTCTTTTAACAAATTTCTTATTTCTACTAAAAATTCTTCATATTTTTTATCTTTAAAGTAGAATTTAGCATATCCATCTTCTCCAAATTTTTTATTTAAAACATCATAAGCCCTTAAGAATAATTCTTCATCAGTCGCATCAGGATTTAATTTCTTACCATATGTATATGTTCTTCTTAAACAATCCTCAACTGTATTATTTCTATCAGCAGAAGATACAACTTTACCATATATACTCCTTGGTTCATTTTTAGATGAAGCACGATGATCTTCGATTGCCTCTTTTATTATTTTTAATTCTTCACTAGAGAAAAAATTTAGTAAATTTTTATCATTATACATTATTTCAGCAGATATTATTTCATGATTTTTTGAATCTATATGATGACCTATATCATGGTATGCAGCAATAGTATATACCATATCACTATTTAAGTCTAAATTATTTTCTTTTACTAATTCGAAACTTCTATCGATAACATATTTAATATGATTTATTCCATGTCCTATTTCATTCTTTTCATACTCAGGTAAAATATTTTGTTCTATATACTTTTTTAATTCTTCATTTATTTGCACACTTATTCTCCTTTACTACAAATTAATTGTAACATTTTTAAATAAATATATCAATAAACTTATTGTATTTTATATAAAAACTTATTTTCAATACTTTAAACTCGATCTATGGACTGAACTGTAACTAAGCAAATTACTAGTAAATTAAAAAGTAATTCAATTTTTAAAAGAAAAAGAACAATTATTTAAAAATAAAAATGATAATAGTTACTTAAGTTTTGTAAAACTAAAATTTAGAAAATCGGCTTAATTTTAGGTTCATTTTAATTTATGACAATAATTCTATGCCGAAATTCTTTGCAAATGCAAAAAGTTTCGGCATACCATGTTTATTATATATGTAATTTTTAATATTATTCATTCTATTTATATTTCTTATTCTTCCTTTTAAATATTACTAAATATTTTAAATAAAAAGCAATATGATTATTAAATTTGCTTTTATCATTTATATTAATTTATCTTTAAATTCCATACTGTTATACATTTTATTTATAAATCTATAACAATTTGAATGAATAAGATGTGCTTTAAAAGAATTAAAACTTAACTCTACTTTCTTTATATCAAGTTTATCTAATCTATATAATCTATTCCATATTTTAATATTCTTTTTTATTTTATTTTTACTTCTATTTCTTAATAATCTATAACTATTATATATTCTATATCCACAAAAATTTATTCCCATTCTATTTGGATAATATCTACTTTTTGAATTTAATTCTAAATGTAATTTTTCTTTTAAATATATACTTATTTTTTCTTTTACTATTTTACATTCTTCTTTACTTTCTAATAAACAAATAAAATCATCCATATATCTTACATAGTATTTTACTTTTAATTCTTCTTTTATATATTTATCAAGTTCATTTAAGTAAATATTTGCAAAAAATTGACTTGTATAATTCCCAATTGGTATTCCTATTATATTATTATCATCATATATAAAATTATAAGTTAATTTTAATAATTTTAAATCACTTATATATTTTTTCATTATATTATATAAAATATCTTTATCTATACTATAAAAATACT
>CANROP010000008.1 GCA_947632265.1 uncultured Bacilli bacterium | reverse complement strand
ACCTCGCATTTATATTATAACTCTTTTTTTATTTTTTTGTACATTTTTTTTTGCATTATGGCTGAGTAGTAACAAAAATAAAAAGTGT
This sequence comes from uncultured Bacilli bacterium, assembly GCA_947632265.1. Classification (GTDB taxonomy): domain Bacteria; phylum Bacillota_I; class Bacilli_A; order RF39; family UBA660; genus UMGS1613. The sequence goes on along the minus strand of CANROP010000008.1, from coordinate 28,589 downwards.
TGGAGTATTATAACTTTTGCTCAAAGAGAGATAATAAACCAACACATTTATTATTATACTCATTTTTTCTTAAATGTAAAGGTTTATTTCTCTATTTGGGTGTATTACACCCTCTCTATTTTGTAAAAATTTAAAAGGAAATACAACTTCTATTGTTTCTCTTTAAATAAATATTGAATATTAGATTACTTTATTTCTTTAAGGTTCCTTTTAATAGACTTTTAGAACTACTTATAAATTAGCAAAAAAAATCTTTTCACTAAAAATCGTTATCACAAAATAAAGAAAAAACATATAGATTAACCTATATATTTCTCACATTCTCCACCATGTAATTTTACTAGTATTGCAATATTAATATATAGAAATAAAATTATAAATAAAATCCAACCTATAATTGGCACTATTAAAAGTATTATCCATATATAAGGAGATAAATAAAATTCTTTTCCTTTTACATCTAATTTAGCTGCCGAAAGAGATGTTATTTGTATTAAAAGTACTATACTCATAATTGAAAAAGGAAGTATTAATAAAATACCTATAACCCATATATACCATTTAGCGTACCAACTATTTTTATCAAAAACATCCAAAAGTGCGCCTAGTGCGATTGTAGATGAACTACCAGTAAAAATAAATAATATTAACCAAATCCACCAATTTTCTTTCTTTAATAAATACATACTATCACCATTATTAGTATATCAAATTTATGACTCATCTACAAGTTTTGATAAATATTTAAATGTATTTTCTACTCCATCCTGTACAAATTTACTTATTTCTTTTGATAATGAACTAGCAAACTTCGATAAGGTATTACCATAATTTTTATTATCTATAACTAGATACTCTTCTATATCTACCTCTTTTCCATCTTTTATATCCTGTTCAAATTTTTGTATTTGTTCTTCTGTTAATTCAGCTTTTTTATTATTGTGATATTCATAATAACCAGCAAGTTCAGAAAAATATACAACCATAAAACTTATTAATAATACCATAAATATAAATCTAAATATTCTATATTCTCTACTTTTCTTCATTTAAATACTCTCCTATAATACTAGCTAATATATCTAATGTATTATTTACCTCATCTATATTGTTTTTATTACCTCCTACTTCAATTAAAATAACATTTGAAGATAGATCCTGATTGTATACTCCATTTACTCCAGCACCTTCTTTTTTCATAATACCTCTAGTAAGTGATGGATACTTTTTACTTATCATGTCATTTAGTTTAGTAACAACTTTTAAATTACCTTCATAATTTTCATTTTCAAGACCTATTACAAAAAGTATTTTAGCACAATCTTTATCATTTATATTAGTATATGTTGCACTGTAACTTGCAGCATCCCTATGTAAATCTATATATAATTTTAAAGAAGAGTATCTCTTCATCGCAATCTCTAAAAAATGACGACTTGCGATATAACTACCTGCATGATTTAAATTATTCTTTTTCATATATTCTAATATATCTTCTTCTTCAACAATAGTTTTAATACCTATATTTTCTAATTTCTCTTTAAGCATTTTTGATGCCATTATAATATCAGGAAGTATATTATATTCCTCTAAGTATTTAGTAGAATATGCTTCTCCAGCATGAGAACTATATAGATAAACTAAAGGTTTATTACTTTCGTACATGAGATCTATAAACTCACTACTATTTACTACCTTATCTTTTTTACTTTTAAACTCATAATTTAATTCTGAATTTAAAATATTTGATGGAGAATTAAATATATTATTATTTATATAACTAACTATACTGTCAAATATATTATTCTTATTATTATAAGAGTAATTATTTGAACTATCTAAAACATTAGTTATAAATTTTTCACTAGAGGGAATCATTTTTATTCTAAGTATATATATTCTAAATAAAACTATAAAAACAATTATAAGAAGAATATATATTAATCTATTCATTTTAAATTTTTTCTTTTTCTTAAATCTTCTTTTCATAATATCACCATAACTAATATATAATAAAGTATAGATTTTTTTTGTCGAACAAAAAAGGAATGATAAACGAAATTTTTCACGTTTCGCATACACTATCATTCCTGGCGTATTAGATAACTAATACATTACATTATATTCTATTAAATTTATAATATGTTGACTTTTAGTGAAAATATGGTAAAATACTTCCTGATGATTTAAGGTGAATTTATGAAAGAAGAAATAAAGAGAGCTATAAAGGAATTTAAAAATGGAACTAAAGTTATGTTTAAAGAATTCTTTAATAAAGATACAAATAAAAAACAAAGAGCTAATATGCTTACGTTTCTTAGGTTAATAACACCCATTATAACAGTTATATTATCTTTAATAGGTCTTATTAGTGGTATGATTCCATTTCTAATAGGTGCGGGAATAATTACTGGATTGGGTGCACTAACTGATTATCTAGATGGTAAAAGTGCGAGAAAATATGGAACAAGTAGTAAATATGGTAAATTATTAGATCAAATATCTGATAAAGTATTTGCTGGTGTTATAGGTATAAATTTGTTATTTATTAATCCTTTATATATTTTAACTCTACTAGGTGAAGCCATTATAGCTAGTGTAAATATTTATTATAAATTGAAATATAAAAATTTAAATGAAGAAAGTACTATGATTGGTAAAATTAAAGAATGGCCACTATTTGTTACATTAATGTTAGGTTATATATCAAAAATAAATAGTATTTGCTTACTTATATCAAATATAAGTATATTTACTACGCTTGCTGTTCAATTAATGACTGCTGAAAGTTATTTATCAAGACATAAAAAGACTATTTCTAAAAGAAATATTAAAAATACTTTAGAAGAAACTACTTTTACTAATGAAGAGGAAGATTTAAGTAAATCTAAAGAATATGAAAATAGCGATATAAAAAATAAGATAGATGAATATAAAAAATTAAAAGAAGATATAACTATTATTTCAAATAGTTATAATGAACCTATAAATGATGATAATAAAGAGTTAAAATTAAACAAAAAAAGATAGTTTCGTATCTTTTTTAATTTACTAAAATATTACCAATAAATTCAGCAATGTTATAAAATGTATCTTTAATAAAGTATATAATGTCTTTTATAAAATTATTATTACCATTTTTATTATCTATTGTTATTAAATATCCATTTTTATAATCTGTTGATGTTATTTCTATTTTATATCTTTTATATCTATTTATTATAAAATCTTTATCTACTTTATTAGAAGCATATATATAAATTATATTATCAGATAGATAAATGCTATCTCTTATAAAATATTTATAATATCCAATCATTTCATCCATATTACATATTAAATAATCTACTGATTTTTTATTTATATATTTTCTTAATCTTTTAATATTTATAGTTTTTCCTCTATTAGTATGTCTTTTTTTCCCATTACTAGTAGAATTAGGATTAGATTTATCTATTGAATATAAATTTACTTTATTATTTTTATCAAATTTTTCTAATAATGAATTATCTAATCCAACTACAAGAACATTCCCACTTATAGATTTAATTATAGATTCTAATTTATTATACATTAACATCACCTACTATATCATTTATAACATAACTTGCACATAAAAGTCCTGACACTGCTGGAACAAATGAATTTGATGGTATTGTTTTATTTACTTTTGTGTATGGCACCTCATCACTACAAACTACCATTACTTTACCTTTTATCTTTTCATCTTTTACCATTTTTCTTATTATTTTAGCTATAGGATCATATGAGGTTTTTCTTATATCCGTTATTTTTAATTTTGATGGATCCATTTTATTTCCAGTACCCATACTAGATATTAATTTAATATTTTTACTTTTACATATCCTAATTAATTCTAATTTAACACAAATAGTATCACATGCATCAACTACATAATCTATATTTCTTTTAAATAAATTTTTAATATTTTCTAATGTGATAAATTCATTTATTTTTTCTATCTTACATTTAGGATTTATCATTTTAATTCTTTTTTCTATCTCATCTGTTTTATAATTTCCTATATTACCGTGATAAGTCATTAATTGTCTATTTAAATTTGAAAGACTAATAGTATCGTTATCTACTATTATGATGTCTTCTATACCACTTCTAATTAGTGCTTCAACTGCATAACTACCTACTCCACCGAGTCCTATTACAAGTACTGTTTTGTTCTTTATCAAATTAATTTTATCTTTTATTAATAATTCCAATCTTTCAAACTGATCCATAAACTCACCACTTAAATTATACTATTAAAATTTATAAAAAGCAAAAAGGAGTTAAAATTTAACATCCTTTAAATAACTATTCATAATATATCCAAAATAATTAGGTTTAATATTCAAATAAGCTTGTAAATTATCTACATCTAATTCTTGGTTATTATCATTTTCATATTCTTCAAATTTCTTACCTAAATATTCAAAATAATTTGTTTTTATCGCAAGATTAGATAGTGATATTTTAGTATTTATCATTTTATTTATTTGTATTATTTCTTCATCAGTATATTGATATTCATCACTTATATAATTTAATTTAGAACTATTTGAATTATAAAATGCATAAGGGCTTTGCCATGAACCATCTGCGAAGACAGCTATGTTTGAATAATTTTCATCAAATAAGTCCTCTCCAAAATATAATCTTGGATCGTAATCTAAATTGAATAAATTAGCTAAGGTAGGAAGTATATTTATATATGTAGTATATTCATCAAATACTTTTGGTTCTAACTTTGAATTATATATTATAAATGGTGTACGATCTACTTCGTTATTAATAGATATATCATAATCAAACATAGGTTGAAGTATACTATTAGCAAGCCCATATGGATAATGATCTCCAAATAATACTATTACTGTATCATCTAGTTTACCAGATTCCTCTAATTTATCTAATAATAATGCTAGTGCTTGATCTAATACTTTCATCTTAGACATATATCTTTTTGTATAAGTGTGCAATTTCAAATCTTTAAATTCATCTAAATACATATCACCATAAGTTGATGATGTATAATATGGTTGGTGTGTTGTTACTGTTGTAAGCATAACTGCAAATTTCTCTTCATTACTAAAAATATCATATATAGATTCTATAAACTCTACATCACTTGGCCATTCTTTATACTCATTACTATAACTAATACCTATCTCTTTTACTCCATAATATGTACTACCTAGATTAGGATGACTTGTATGCCTATCATAGTATTGATCTGTGTAGTCATGGAATGAAAGTGCACTATAACCTTTTCTTTTAAATACATTAAATAAACTTTCAAAATAAGTATTATTTTTATATACATTTGAAGAACACATAGTATTTATAGAATAAATACTAGTAAGTGCACTAAACTCGTTATTACCTGTTGAACAACTACTTCTTGGAGAATAGTTGTTTTTAAATGCCCATCCTTCGTTATATAATTTATAAAGTGTTGGAAAATATTTTTCATTGATTGCGATATTGTTTACTGATTCCATCATGATTAATATTAAATTTTTACCTTCAAATAAACCAGTATATTCATTTGTATTACTTATATCTTTAGATATAAGATAATTACTTATTTTATTATAATTTTTATTAGTTTCATTATCTATTATTTCTAACCAATTAGTATCATCAATAACTCTATCACTTTTGTTATTATCATCACTAGTTACATCATCACTTATTTCATAATCAATTTCTGTATCATATTCTACCTTTAACAAATAATTTTTTACATCTAATACTCCAAATACAGAAGCACCAAATTGATTTACAGCTATACTTTGTACACTAGGATTTTTAAATAAATCATCATTTTTTACAGCTTGATATTTATTTTGCATAAATCCAACTTTTAAAGTAAGGTAATATATAAAGCAAAGTAAGATAAGTGAAAATATGTGAGTTATACCTATTTTAATATTTATTTTAGTCTTATTAATATGTATTTTTCTATCTATAAAAATATAATATAGAACTAATAATAAAAATGGTATTAATATGAAGTAAAATTTATTATTAAAACTCATAAAATAATCTTTTATATAATCTTTAACCGCACCTAACTGACTAGATGTATTAAATGACATATAATTACCTAAGAAATTTTTAAATCCAAGTTGTAATATTGCATATATATTTATAACAAAGCACAGTATAATTATAATAAGTCTATTTATCCATTCTTTATTTATTAAATCTAATATTAAACTTAAAAAATAACCTATTATAATAGAACTTAATAATATTCTAAGTAATGTATAATCAAATGTAAAAATTCCTGCTAATATTTTAAATAAAACTTCTACTGTAAATATAAATGTAGATATAATAATTGTATTTTTAAATTTTTTACTCCTAATTATATTTTTAAATAACTCTTTCATTTTTTCCCCCATAAATTAATTAATTATTTACTTTTTCTCTTGCCTCTTTAGAATATATACATCCACAATAGTCTTGTCTATATAAGTTGTATTCTTTTGAAAGTTCTAAAGATCTTTTATAACCATTTCTCTTTTTAAAATCAGCATATAAATACTTTATATCATATTTATCTTGTAATTTTTCTCCAATAACATTAATCCAAGTTGAATTTTTATATGGACTTATAGATAGAGTTGTTGTAAAGTAATCAAACCCATTTTCTTTCGCATATCTTGCAGCCTTATCCATTCTAAGTTCATAACATTTATAACATCTAGGGCTCTTTTCTCCCATATGTTCAAGCCCACTTATTGCTGTATAAAAATCATTTGGATTATATTCTTCTTCTATAAATTCTACTTTATTTTTAGTTTTAAATTCGTTTAAGAATCTTTTTAATTCGTTCATTCTTCGATTATATTCTAAATCTGGTGCGATATTTGGATTATAATAATAAATTGTTATATCGAAATAATTACTTAAATATTCTAGGACATAAGAACTACATGGTGCACAACACGCATGTAGTAAAAGTCTCTTTTTTTCTTTTAAGCCTTCTAATATTTTATCTAGTATTTCTTGATAATTCACATTAATCACCTAACATAAAGTTCCTGTTGTACAAGCAGAACCATATATATCTAATATATAATCTTCATATGTTGAAAATAATTCATCATATTCTTCTTTAGTTAATTCTTGATCTTCTTCTAATTCACTTCCAACGATTGAAACTTCAATTCCTAAAATTTTCCCATTTTTTACAAATATAAATGATGGTGTAAAAATTCTTTTTTCTCCTACTTCGTATTTTTTATCTTCAACCATTACTATGTAATCACTTAAATATTCGTCTAATTTTTCTAACAATTTGAAATAATTATCTGTTCCTTTATTTTCATTACCATCTAAGTCCTTAGAAAGGACTAATTTACCATCTTCTACTATATATGAATCCCTTTCATTTTCCATATCTAAATAATATACTTTATCTACATTATTAGCTTTAGCAACATCTAATAATACTTCTATAGCTACTCTACATTCTTGACATTTAGAGTATCCTAGATATATTATCCCATCACTATCTAATATCTCATATAATTTATCGTAATCTATATATTTTATAGGATTATTTTTACTTATTTCTACAGTCTTATATTTTCTTCCAAATTCAGTTTCTTTTCCATTTAAAGATTCATATTCATTTTTAAATTTAACCGCATCTGTTATATTTTTATTTGATGATATAAATTTAAATACTAAAAATACAGATATTAAAACAACAATTATTGGTATAATTATCAATAATATTTTTTTTAATTTCATATAATCACGTCCTAAAATATTATAACACATATTTGATAAATTAAATAAAACAGAATAACATTTCATAAATTTATCATAAAACTTATAACTTGTATCCAATTATACAACTAATCGATTAATTTGTAAAGGATAAAGAAAAAAGAAATTTTGCATAAAAAAAAGAAGATTTCTCTTCTATTCAGTTCTAAGAGCGATTACTGGATCTTTCTTGCTTGCTACCTTTGCAGGAATTAAACCAGCAATTACTGTAAGAGTTGTACTAATTATTACAAGTATCAAGCCAGCTACAAATGGTAAGCTTGCTGATACAGTTACTCCAGTTACATTTTTTATAAGTACATTTATAGCTAGATTTAATATACATGTTATAATAACGCCTATCATACCTGATGTAATTCCTATTATAAATGTCTCTGCATTAAATACACGTGATATATCTTTTTTACTCGCACCTATACTTCTTAATATACCAATTTCTTTTGTTCTTTCAAGAACTGATATATATGTAATAATTCCAATCATTATACTAGATACTATAAGAGATATTGATACAAATGCGATTAATACGTAACCTATAACATTTACTATAGTAGTAACACTACTCATTAATAACCCTACATAATCTGTATAATCTATTTTATCTTCTTCATTTTCTTTTGAATCATTATATTCTTTAATAATTCTTTCTATTTCATCTTTTGATTCAAAATTCTTAGGATAGATATTTATTATGTATGGATCAGATAAATCAACAGAACTAATCGTATTTAAATTACCTTGATAAGATTCTGTATTTTCAAAAGGTTTACCAGTAAATACGTTAATATTTTTATCTGATGTTTGTTCACTAACTATTTTACTTTCATTTATTCCATTTACTACATATTCTGTAAGTTCTTTAGTATAACCAATACCATTTGTAATTGATATATTACTATCTTCACTTGGTTTAATTATACCAACTATTTTTAGTTCTAATGCATCTTTTAATTTTTCGTTTAAATAATTCATATCTAGGCTATTATCTTTCCAAACACCATTTTCTTTTTTATAATAATCTGAATTTAATAATAATCTAAATTTCATATTTAAAATATCTTCATAAGTATATTTAGTTTGTTCAAATTCTTTTATTGGCTGACCATTTGACATTGCCTGCATAACTTCAGCAATTTCTTTTTGATCTTTTATACCTAATGAATACAAAATAAAGTCATTTATTTCATTATTTTCATCTACGATTAATACTAGTTCATCATATTTATTTGGATACCTACCACTTACTAAATCATATTGACTTCTAAGTAATTTATCATTTTCTGTAAGTTCATTAAATATTGGTATAGTTGGACTTATAGCACTTTCACTATTATAACCAAACGCACTCATCATATTACTTGGATTTACTTTTAAAGTAGAATCCTCTGCATATATTTGTAAATTTAAATTATATGTATACTTTATATCATTTACATACGATTTAAGTTCATTATTATTTTCGATAAATTTTTTAAAATCAACTAAATTATTAGTGTTAATTCCACCATATGTAGCACTTATCATACTTGTCATAATATCGTTTGAATATATCGCATCATTATCATGTTCTGCTTTTGATCCTCCCATAAATGATGCCATAAGTGTAGATGGATCAACACTTTGTTTTTCTATAGATAATGGATAACTTGTTAATGTATCCTCTTGAACTCTATTTATATAGTTGTTTACACCATTTGAAAGTGAAAGTATTAAAGCAATACCAATAATACCTATAGAACCTGCAAATGATGTTAGAAGTGTTCTTCCTTTTTTAGTCATTAAATTATTTAAACTAAGTGATAAAGCTGTTAAAAAACTCATACTTGTTTTTTTACTTGATTTTTTCTCTAAAACTTCATATTCTTCACTTCCATCATATGGATTTGTATCACTAGTAACTTCTCCGTCTTTTAAACTTATTATTCTATTTGAATATTGGTTGGCTAAATCAGGATTGTGAGTAACCATTATTACTAATTTATCTTTACTAATTTTTTTTAATAAATTCATAACTTGAATACTAGTTTCGCTATCTAATGCACCTGTTGGTTCATCAGCAAGTAATATATCTGGATTATTGATTAGCGCACGAGCTATTGCGACTCTTTGCATCTGTCCACCACTAAGTTGATTTGGTCTTTTATGAATGTGCTCTGAAAGTCCTACTTCTTTTAAAGCTTTTATAGCTCTTTTTCTTCTTTCTTTTTTGCTTACACCAGATAATGTAAGTGCGAGTTCTACATTAGAAAGTACAGATTGATGTGGAATTAGATTATAACTTTGAAATACAAAACCAATCCTATGATTTCTATATTTATTCCAGTCTTTTTCTTTATATTTTTTAGTAGATACTTCATTAATAATTAAATCTCCACTAGTATATCTATCAAGACCACCAATTATATTTAATAATGTAGTTTTACCACTACCGCTTGGTCCTAGTATAGAAACAAATTCATTTTTTCTAAAATTTATACTAACTTTATTAAGTGCCTTTTGAGTAAATGTACCTACTTTATAAATTTTAGTAATATTTTTAATCTCTAACATGTTTTCACTCCTTATAATTATATTGTATATTTAAAATTTATTAATATGAAACTACAGTTAATATTATATTTAACTTTTTATTTAGTGTCAATATGACGTTTAAAAAAGAAAGAGCGATTACTCACTCTTTACAGATTCAGTAAGTTTAACTGTTGTTTCCTCTAATTTATTATCTCTATAGTATTTAATTTTCATAGTGTCACCTACTGAGTGTTTATATAATAAATATTCAAAGTATGATACATTTTCTACTTTAGTACCATCAACTTCTATTATTACATCTCCCATTTTTAATCCTGCTTTAGAGGCTGGTGTATTATCTTCTACATAACTTATAACAGCTCCAAAATCAACATCGTCACTTATTTTTATTCCATAATAGTACTGAAGTATAAATGTATTAGTTATTTCTTTTAATTCTACACCAAGGTATGGTCTTTCTATCTTATTACCAGATTCTACTACATCTATTATTGAAAGTATTGAATTAATAGGGATTGCAAAGCCCATTCCCTCAACTCCGCTTCCTGCAAGTTTAGAAGATGTAATACCTACTACTTGACCTTTAATGTTACAAATAGCACCTCCACTATTACCACTATTTATTGAAGCATCAGTTTGAATTACTTCCATTAAAGATGAATTATTTGTACCTGTTCCACTTATAGTAATCATTCTGTTTACTCCAGAAATAATTCCTCTTGTAATAGTTCCCATGTAACTTTTACCAAATGGTGAACCTACTGTAAATACAGTATCGCCTAATTCTAGCTTGCTAGAATCGCCTAAGGATGCAACTACAGTAACATTTTTATTAGATATTTTTAATATAGCTACATCATAATATTCATCACCAGTTACAAGTGTTGCTTCTTCCATATCTCCATCTGTAAATGTAACAACAAATTTACTTCCGCCTTTTATTACATGATAATTAGTAAGTATATATGCGTTTTCATCATCTTTTTTATATATAAATCCTGAACCACTAGCTGATGTTCTAGAACCTGTTACTTCTATATATACAGTTGACTCATATACATTAGATATACCAGTTTTTAAATCACTTACTTCTTCTAAAGTAGTGCTAGTTACATTTTCTTTTATAACATTTCTTTCTTTTATACCTGTTCCATTTATAGTTCTTACCATTAAGTACATTGCAAATGCTCCAATTACAAAAGATCCAACCGATAATAAAATCCCTATTACAAATTTATCACTACTATTTTTATTTTTTTTATTATTTATAACCTCTTCTTTTATTATGGAATCATCTTTACTTTCGATGATTTCTTTATTATTGTTTTCTTCCATATATTTCCTCCAAACTATATTTATATTATACCTCAAATATGTAAATAATATGAAATAAAGCAATAAAATTTTATTATTTTACATTAATTTAAGTTATTTATTTCATCAATAGATAGTCCTGAAATTTTAGATATAATATTTATATCTATTTTTTCTTTTAACATATTTTTTACAGTAGATTTTATTCCCTCAAGTCTTCCTTTTTCAATGCCTTTTTCGATTCCTTTTTCGATTCCTTGTTCAATTCCATGTTCAATACCTTCTTGGTATCCTTCAAATTTACCTTCTTCAATACCTTCTTCATACTTTTCATCCATTGAATATTCGTATAATTCTTGCATTAGTTTATCTCTATCATATGCTAGCCCCATATCTTTATCTTGACTATATTTGATTTGTCTATCTAGTATCATCTCTAGAATTTCATCTCCTTTTGCAAGCTTCTTTGATAATTCTATGTCTTCTGATCCTATCATTCCTAGTAGTCTTTCTTTTATGCTTAATTCGCTTACATCTTTATTGTAACATAATCTAACAAAATATGGAATATTTATACGTATTATTTCTAATGCATCTGTATATGTTTTATCTGTTCCTTTTATTCCTAGATTTATATAGTCTATAGGCTCTATAAAATCACCTTCAAAATTTAAATTAACTTGAATTTGTTTCTTTAAATTTTTATAACTTTCTGCTTGACCCAGTGAGATAGACATAACTTTTGCCATGTAAAATAAATTTCTTATTATTAATAATTCATTTACTTTATTATTTAATTCTATCTCTACCATTTTTCCATCTTCTAACTTAACTATTAAGTCTACTGTTGTATTTTTCTCCTGATATGGATAGTTTATTACCTCAGGGTTCAATAGAGTCATTATTTTACTATTTATCATAGTTGTTTCTTTTACTAACAGATCTGTTAAGCATTTATCATCATCTGATATAAATACTCTTTTATACATTTTGTCGTATCTTATTGGTATAAATCTTAAATCTATCATCTTTTCACCTCCTTTTTGTTGCATTATATAATACCTGTAAACTAAAGTCAAAAACACGTTTTTAACGTTTTGAACACAAAAAAATGCAGAATTTAAATTTCTGCGCGCAATTTTTTAATTTCTGCATTTTTTACTATTCATTTTCTTAATTTTAATATTTTTTAAATTTTTTTATACTTTGATTTAAAATAATCTAATATTTTATTATATTCATCATCTTTAAATATATATTTTTCAAATGTTAATACATCTCTTTTACCTAAAAACACCATAAAATATTTTTTCTTTTCTTTTATTTTTTTTATATCTTTATACTTATAATCTGTTTTTTTATTATTAATAGTTAATGAAAATTTATTTGGAGTAAGCTCTAATGTATATTTACCACATATATCATAATTTAGCATCTCATTCATTTTAAAATAAGCAAATACATATAATCTATTTAATAGAAATAGAACCATTATACAAGCAATAATAAATAATGGTAAGTATATTAATTCTACATTTTTATATGTAATCCATAAATATATAAGTGTACCAACTATAAGTAATATTAAATTATTTACTCTCCTAGATTCTAATATAAATCTTCTTAAATTCTCTTTATTATATTCATAATTAACTTTCATATTACAACATTCCTTTCAAAAATTGTCCTGTATAACTTTCTTTTATTTTAACTATTTCTTCTGGTGTTCCACTAGCAATCACACTACCTCCACCACTACCGCCTTCAGGACCTAAATCTATTATGTAATCAGCCACTTTTATTACATCTAGATTGTGTTCTATAACTATAACTGTATCTCCATTATCTACTATTCTGTTTAATATGTTAAGCAAATTTTTAATATCGTGTACATGCAATCCTGTTGTAGGTTCATCTAGAATGAATAAACTTTTTCCTGTAGCCTTCTTTTGTAATTCTTTAGCAAGTTTTACTCTACCCGCTTCTCCTCCTGATAATGTAGGCGCACTTTGTCCTAATTTCATATATGATAATCCAACATCCATAAGCACTTGTAATTTATCTCTTACTTTAGGTATATTTTTAAAGAATTCAAGTGCTTCTTCTACATTCATTTCAAGAACATCATTAATATTTTTACCTTTATATTTTATTTGTAATGTTTCGCGATTATATCTAGTTCCATGACATACTTCACAAGGAACATATACATCAGGTAAGAAATGCATCTCTATTTTTTTAACTCCATCGCCCCAGCATGCTTCACATCTTCCACCTTTTACGTTAAATGAGAATCTTCCTTTATCATATCCTCTCATCTTAGCTTCTTTAGTGTTTGCGAATACATCTCTTATATCATCAAATACACCTACATAAGTTGCAGGGTTACTTCTTGGAGTTCTTCCTATTGGAGCCTGTGATATATCAATTACTTTATCTATATTTTCAAATCCAATAATTTTTTTATATTTTCCTGGCTTTACTTTAGTCTTGTATAAATTTTGTGCGAGAGCTTTAAAAAGTATTTCATTTATTAAACTACTTTTACCACTACCACTAACTCCAGTTACACATATAAATTTACCAAGTGGTATTTTAACATCTATATTTTTTAAGTTATTTTCACTTGCTCCTTTAATTTCTATATATTTTTTATTACCTTTTCTTCTTTTTTTTGGAACTTCTATTTTTAATTTACCACTTAAATATTTACCAGTTAAACTATTTTCATTTTTCATAACTTCTTCTGGAGTACCAGATGCGACTATCTCTCCACCATGAATTCCAGCAAGTGGTCCTACATCTACTAAGTAATCAGCTGCAAGCATAGTATCTGTATCGTGTTCTACAACTACTAAAGTATTACCTAAATCTCTCATTTCAAGTAAAGAATTTATTAGTCTTGTATTATCTCTTTGATGAAGACCGATACTAGGTTCATCAAGTACATATAAAACTCCTGTAAGTCTTGATCCTATTTGAGTTGCAAGTCTAATTCTTCCTGCTTCTCCTCCTGATAATGTTCCTGCCATTCTATCAAGTGTTAAATAACTAAGACCAACATTTATTAAAAATTTTAATCTATCTTTAATCTCTTTTAAAATTAATTCAGCTATTTTCTCTTGTTCTTTATTTAATTTTAAATTATTTAAAAAATCATATAATTCTCCAATAGATAACTGAGTCATTTCATATATATTTTTTTTATTTATTTTGACCGCTAAAACACTACTATTAAGACGAGCCCCATGACAAGTAGTACAAGGAAGTTCCATCATAAATTTATCTAACCATTCTCTAATCCAACCACTTTTAGTTTCAATATAGCGTCTTTCTAAATTGTTTATTACTCCTTCAAAATAATCAGTAGTTGTTCTAGTATTTCCATTATTAGATGTATAGTTAAATTCGAGTGCTTTATCAGAACCATATAATATTAAGTTTAATTCATCTTTAGTTAAATCCTTAATTGGCTTACTTAAATCTATATTATAATTTTTAGCTAATGTAGACATTTGAGTATATGATATTGAAGCATCCATATTATAAGCAACAATACCACCCTCAAGTATACTTTTACTTTTATCTGGCATTATTAAATCTTCATCAATTTTCTGTTTAAATCCAAGTCCATTACAATCAGGACATGCCCCGTACGGTGCATTAAAACTAAATAATCTAGGTTCAAGTTCTGGTAATGAAAAATCACATTCTGGACATGCATATCTTTCACTCATGACTATTTCATCTTTTGAAACTACATCTATTACACATTTACCTTTACTAAGTTTACATGCAAGTTCAATAGCTTCATTTAATCTACTTCTTATATCTTCTTTTATTATAAGTCTATCTATAATAACATCAATATTATGTTTTTTATTCTTTTCTAAGTTTATTTCTTCGTTTAAATCATATTCTTCATGATCTATTCTAACACGTACATATCCATCTTTTTTTAAATCTTCAAGTAAGTCTTTTTGAGTACCTTTTTCTCCATGAACTACTGGACTTAAAACTCTTATTTTAGTACCTTCTTCTAAATCAAGTATTTGATTTGTCATCTCTTCTATACTCTGACTTGATATAGGTTTATTATGTACTGGACAATATGGTACACCAATTCTTGCATATAGTAATCTTAAATAATCATATATTTCTGTTACAGTACCTACAGTACTTCTAGGATTATTATTAGTTGTTTTTTGATCTATACTAATAGATGGACTAAGGCCCTCTATACTATCTACATCAGGTTTTTCTGTTCCACCTAAAAATTGTCTAGCATATGCACTTAAACTTTCTACATATCTTCTTTGTCCTTCAGCATATATAGTATCAAAAGCTAAACTACTTTTACCACTACCACTTACACCTGTCATAACTATTAATTTATTCTTAGGAAGCTCTAAATCAACATTTTTTAAGTTATTTTCTCTAGCCCCTTTTATTATAATTTTATCCATGTTTACACCTCAAAACATCTATGAATATTATACTCTACTATAATAAATTTAACAAGATAAAGTTTATAGAAATTATTGGTAGTAAATTAATATTTATATAAAAAGATGAACATTTTATCTTCATTCATCTTTTATATTTAATTTTAATATATAGTTTTTAACATAATAATTATCTTTCTACTAGAACAATACGGAATGAAAAGTTATCGATGGCACCGCCAGAGCTGACGTGGAAGTAGAACACCCCCGCAGAAGCTCCATCGTGGTTGATACCACCACGTTCGAACCAAGGCTCGGATGAACTAACGAAAGCTGCATAGTCATTATACCAACCACTAGTTTCGCTTAATGCATGTCCATAACATACTCCTCCACTACAGGCTTGTGTTGGAGTTTCTGATGTGTATTTATCGTAATATTTTAAGTCTGGCATGTTTGAAAAACCGCTTGAACCTGTGCTACCGTTGTAATTTCCCATAACATACTCCCATGCTCCTCCACTCATGTCATATACACCTGTAATGTTGCCTGTTGTTGATGCTCCTCCTCCACATTGGCCTGTACCTGAGCCTCTATCATCTATTACATCATATTTACATGTCCCAGCTGAGGTTGAATATACATTTGGTGTTCCTCCACTTCGACCTGTATAAAGACCACTTGAATTATTTATATATACTTCTTTGTTAGCCCCTGTATAATTTGTATTACCATACTTTCCATAAATACTTTGACTTAAATAAGCCACTGCTCCCCATTCACTATTTTTTGCCATATGACTGTCATAACCTGTTACTTTTAATTGTTGAGCTGTCGTAAATTGCTCACTTACTGTTTGACTTACTAATGCTTTTGTGTTTGGTAATATCGTTGGAGCTCCTGCACTTCCTGATGTTTCAAACTTTCCTACCCATATGCCTGATAGTTCTTCTCCTTCTTCTCTATTTCCATCACTATCAACATCCCACCAAAATGCTGGATGTATATGATATCCTTCACTCGCTTCTATCTTACTTGTTCCTATAAAGTTTACTTTTATTTCTCCTGGAAGTTTTTGTGTTCCATATGTTCCATCCGTATGTATTCCATAGGTACCTTCTATTCTATATTCATATCTTGGTATCCATACAAACATTGCTTTTACATCTACAGTTTCACTACCTGTTACTGGTAATATTAATGAATCACTTTCGTGTTTTAATTTTCCATAGTCGCTTAATACTACTGCATTTGCCCATTCTTGTTTATCATAATCATACCAATCTGGGTCTTTCTCTGTTGTTATTACCCATGCATTTTGGTCATCATCCCATTTTACTGGCACTAATTCTTCTGATAATGATGGCTTTTGTGATTCAGCACTACTTCCTGAATCTCCACCAGATCCACCTGAATCACCAGTTCCAGGACCTCCAGGATTACTTCCTCCTGTTGATTCTCCTTTTACAATTAAACTTCCATTTTCTCCTGTTTCTACCTCATAATCTCCCATATCCATTCCTGTTACACTTTTTACTTTCCCATTTTCTAGTGTTATAGTTCCTTTACTTGGTTTTCTTCCACTTGCTTCTATTATTAATTTATTTTCTCCATCACAAAGTAAATTCCCATCTTCTTGTATCTCACATACATTTGGATAAAAATTCTCCATTAAATTCCTATTTAATATTTCATTTTCTACCGCATTTAAATATAACTCTCCACTTCTTAGGGATGCTGATTTCCTTGAATTACTTATTATTCCTAATACTGCTGGTGTTACTATTAGTGCGATTATCGCTAGTATTATTATTACTGCGAGTAATTCTATTAAGGTAAAACCTTTTTTCATATAATACTTCCTCTCCTTATATTATAATTTATCTAAGCACTCAATCGTATGCTTATGTTAAAATTATAGCATTCATTTAAATGCTTGTCAAGGCACTTGTTTAAATTCATGATAAGTTATTACTAGGAGGATTATATGTATAATATAAAAAGGATTAAAGACTTAAGAGAAGATAATGACTTATTACAAAAAGAAGTTGCTCATGAATTAAAAATTACAAGGCAACAATATGGATTATATGAAACTGGAGAAAGAAAAATACCTATTGATAAACTTATAATACTTGCAAAAATGTATAATACAAGTATTGATTATATAATGGGTTTAACTGATATAAAAGAACCATATCCAAAAAACTAAAAAGACGAGGAAATTATTCATCTACCTCGTCATCATTTATTATTGATAAATCATCCATATCATCATCGTCATCAAGATCAATCTCATCATCAGTTATTTCAATGCTTTCATCTACATCTTCTAACTCTTCATCATCTTCTTCTCTTTCTTCATCGTATGACTCTTCTTCATCATCTTCATCAAGTACTATCTCAACTTTATATTTTTCCTTTAAATCCCATTCTGAAGAATCTAATAAAATAAATCTTTTATCAGTAGTAAGAGAAGTATAATAATCTCCTATTTTTTCTGAATATTCATCATCTGTTAGTTCAAGTAACTCACAGATTTTTTTAAATATTTTTGATGTATTCATAGGTTTATTATTTTCTTTTAAAATCATCTCTGTTAAATCAGTATAAGAAAGCACCTCTAATTCTTCTTTTTTCATATCTTTTAATTTCATAATTAACTCCTTCCTTCTACATTTCTGTAGGTATATTTATTATAAGTAAATTTAACATATCCTTAATTATTTTATTTGCAAGTTTTATGATACTTATCCAATCATTTAATTTTTCATTATCAGTTAAGCTTGCAATATGATTATTCTGATAGAACGAATTCATAAGTACACATATATTATATACATAATCAGCTATAAAACTAGGTTTAAATTCTTTAAATGCATTCATAATATAACTTTCAAAATCTAATAATCCTATTCTTAAATCTCTATCATAATTATTATATATTTTATCACTTAAATTATTTATATTTGATTCATATTTATTTACTATTTTATTCATTCTTAAATATGTATATAAGATATATGGACCAGTTTTTCCAACTGTATCACTAAATTTATTTATATCAAATATATAATCTTTATCACGACTATTTTGTAAATCTGCAAATTTTAATATAGAATTTACTATTATATTTATATCAGATTCACTCATGTTTTTATTAGTTTCTTTTTTTGATATAAATATATTTTTTACTTCTTCAAATAAACTATCTAATTTAGGAGTTTCTCCACTTCTTGTTTTATATGGCTTACCATCTATTCCATTTATAGTTCCATGTGGTAAATGTATAAGTTTAGTATCTCCTGTCATACCACTTTTTTCACATACTCTAAATACTTGTTCAAAATGCATAGATTGCCTTGAATCTGTTACATATAAAATATAATCTGGATTAAAGTCATGCATTCTTTGATATATCGTACCTAGTTCTGAACTTTCATATAAATATGCTCCATTTGATTTTTCAAATATCAAAGGTGGATAATTAATCTTATCATCATCTTTATTTACAAATACAACTTTAGCTCCATTACTTTCTTCAAGTAAATTTTTATCTATTAAATATTTTTTTACTAAAGGTATATAATCATATGCATCAGACTCTGATAACCAATAATCAAATGAAACTCCTAAATAATCATATAATCTTTTAATATCACATTTAGATATTTCACATATTTTTTTCCATAAATCTAAATAATTTTTTTTATCTTGTACATCCTTTATAATAGATGCACATTCCATTTTAATATTTTCATCAGTTTTACAGAGTGCACTCATCGTAGGATATACTTTATTTAAATACTCAAGTGTTATATCATCAACACTTAAATTATCTTTTTTTATCGCATATATTACTTCTCCAATAGGAAGACCTATATCACCTAAATGTGTATCTGATATAGTTTTATGCCCTACATAGTTAATTATTCTTTTTATTGACTCACCTACTATAGCTGGGCGCATATGTCCAACATGAAGTGGTTTAGCTATATTAGGCCCACCATAATCAAGTACATAAGTATCTACTTTAGTTGGCATTTTTAAATTAAATTTATTATGACTATCCATGCATTTTAATGATTCATTTATAAATTTATTACTTAAAGTCATATTTATGAATCCAGGTTTACAAAATTCAACTTTAGTAAAATAATCACTAAAATTATCTATAGAGTTTATTCCATCTACTATTTTATTACCTATATCTATAGGATTTTCATGATATATCTTAGATAATTTAAATACCAAGTCACACTGATAATCACATAAATCAGGTCTATTTGATTTTATTACTTTTAAGTATTCCTTGTATCCTAATTTTTCTGATATACTACTTAATATATCACTTAAAGTATCTATTACCATATTAATCTCTCCATTCTAATGAATAAGAAAAATTATTTCCTTCTAAATTATAATCTATATTTATCTTATTATCTTTAATGATAAGTTTTTTTGTATATGTTAGAAGTGTAAATTTTTTATTAGTCCCAAAAAATAAATATGTAGAATTTGTAGTAGTATTAAGTTCAAATAATAAATTTATATCATATTCAAGAGAACTTCTATTCATCTCTATTTTATTATTAAATATCAATATAGTTACTGTAATATTATTTTCTTTATATATTATTTTATTATTAGTTTTTATTCCATTTGTATCTAGTTTTAAATTATCTATATCTGATATTAAATTTGATTTTAAAAATACCTTTCCCATACACATCGAAAACATTATAGCATACTTTTATTACTTTTGCACTCATATTTTCATATTTTTTTCTAATACTAATTCTAGGACTGGGTGATTATATGAAAATACTTAAGAAAACATTAAAAATATTTGCTATTTTTATATCTATATTCTCATTTTTATATTTTGGAATATATTTTTTAGCATCCATTACTAGTAAGCTTAATATAAGTAGTGCGAGTGGATATTATTTATATGATAAAGATTTAAATTTAATAAATGGTACAAGTGATCAGTGGATAAAATTAGAAGATATTTCAGACTATTTAATTAATGCGACTATATCTATAGAAGATAAAAAGTTTTATAAACATCATGGATTTGATTATTTAAGAATAGCTAAATCTCTTTATATTAATTTTATTAATGGTAAAACTCTACAAGGAGCATCCACAATTACACAACAGTATGCTAAAAACTTATTTTTAGATTTCGATAAAACTTGGGAGAGAAAATTAAAAGAGGCATGGCTTACTATACAAATTGAAAGCCAATATGGTAAAGATGAAATACTTGAAGGATATTTAAATACAATTAATTATGGTGGAGTTTATGGTATTGAGAATGCTAGTTACTATTATTTCAATAAAAGTGCGAGTGAATTATCACTAGCTGAAGCATCAATACTTGCAGGTATACCTAAATCGCCATCTAATTATTCTCCAATATTAAATTACGATAAATCTAAAGAAAGACAAAAATTAGTATTAAGTGCGATGGTCAATAACGATTATATTACTGAAGATGAAATGTATGCTGCATTAGATACTGAATTAACTTTTTATGGATACCTTGAAGATAATAAACTTAAAACATTAAGATATTTTGAAGATGCGGTTATGGATGAATTAGAAACCCTTGATTTACCAGTATCTTTTTTGGATACGGGAGGTATTAAAATATATACAACTCTTGATATGAATGCACAAACTATACTTGAAAATTCAATTAATGATAATTTTAAAAGTGAAGAATTAGAACTTGCTAGTATAGTTATGAATCCAAATACAGGAGAAGTTTTAGCTCTTGCAGGTGGTAAAGATTATAGTGTAAGTCAGTTTAATAGAGCGTTATATTCAAGAAGACAAGTAGGTTCTACCTTAAAACCTTTCTTATATTATTCTGCTTTAGAAAATGGATTTACTGAATCTACAACTTTTACAAGTGAAAAAACTACATTTGTGTTTTCTGGAGATAAAACTTATAGTCCATCTAATTATAATGATAGATATGGTAATAAAAATATAACTATGGCAGCCGCTGTTGCATATTCAGAAAATATATATGCAGTAAAAACTCATCTATTTCTAGGTGAGGAAGTATTAGTTGAGACATTAAAAAGAGCAGGTATCACTTCCAATTTAGAACCAATTCCATCACTCGCACTTGGTAGTGAAGGAATAACTTTAATAGATATGGTAACTGCATATAGTACTCTAGCGAGTGGTGGATATAAAAATATTCCTCACTTTATTACTAAAGTAGAAGATACAAATGGAAATACATTATATGAATTTAAAGGAGAAAGAGAACCAGTATTAAATTCTAGTTTAACATATATAACAAATGAATTACTAACAAGTACATATAACTATAATTTTATTGATTATAACTACCCTACTTGTTATGATATTGCAGGTAAACTTACAAATAAATATTCAATTAAAACTGGTACTACTGATACAGATCACTTAATATTTGGTTATAATAAGGATATTGTTGTAGGTATTTGGAGTGGATATGATGACAATAGACCTAGTAAGGTTGGAGATGGAACACAAATTAAATATATGTGGGTAGATATAGTTGAGAATTATCTTAAGGATAAAGAGACAAAATGGTATACTATGCCTAATAATGTAGTTGGTGTTTTAGTAGATCCTATTAGCGGAGAGGTAGCAACAAGTAAAACGAAAAAGCCTACTTTGTTCTATTATATAAAAGGTACTGAACCTACTTACAACGATGAAAATTTGGAGGATTTACTTCCCACAATAAAAGAAGAGTAAACCTACTCTTCATCTACTATTGCATCTACTATTCTTTCATCTTTAATTTTTACCATTTTATTACTACTAGTTTTTGATTCATATTTTTTAGAATTAATTTTATAATATATATAATCTATTATTTCTATTACAGAATAAATTATTATAAATAATCCAATAAGTTGATCTAATAATCCTGATATTAAAAGTATTCCAACTAACACCATAAGGAGTGCGGTTATAAGATATATTCTAAATCCTATTTTATCTACTTGACGAATATATATTGAAAATATTATTCTATTAACTCCAGCAAAAAGTATCCAAAGACCTACTACTATTCTAATTACAAAACTAAGTGTTGATGAATATAATAGAAGTAATACCCCTAATCCTATTACAATTATTCCTATTATAAGTTCAGATAAACTATAATTAGAATACTTACCTTTTTTATAAGTATAAATTATTGCCTTAATTATTCCAAATATTATAAGTATTACTCCTATTACTTTAGAAGCAATACTAATTAAATCAGTTGTACTAGTTAATAAAACTATACCAAACACTAAAAATAATAATGCATATATTAAATTATTTATTGTTATTTTATTTTCACTATTCATAATACCTCCATCATAATTATATAATTTTAAAAATTTAAAGTATTTTATTAATTTATACAGACATTAATTCTGTTTCTTTTTCTTTAAACTTTTTATCTACTATATCATTATATTTATTTATTAATTCTTGCACATCTTCTTGTGCATTTTTTTTATCATCTTCAGGTATTTCTAGTTTTTTAATATCGTTATTAGCATCCTGTCTAATATTTCTAAGTGCGATTTTACAATCTTCTGCATATTCTTTTGCCTGTTTTACATAACCTCTTCTTGTTTCCTCTGTAAGTGCAGGTATATTTAATATTATAACTTCTCCGTTATTATTTGGTGTAATTCCAATATTAGATTCATATATTGCCTTTTCTATAGCATTTATACTTGTTCTATCAAAAGGCTTAATACATAATTGTCTTGCTTCTGGAATACTTATTGTAGCAAGTTGTTTAAGAGGAGTATCAGACCCATAATAATTTACCATAATCCCATCTAACATAGCTGGATTTGCACGACCAGCTCTTATATTTAAAAATCTTTTTTCCATATTATCTATAGAATTTTCCATAGATACTTCAGCATTCATTAATATCTCATCCATATTATATTCCTTTAATTCCTTTCGTTTTATCACTTTCTATTTCTTTTTCATTTATTCCATCTAAGCAGTTATTATATATAAATTCTTTTATCTCAGTATTATCTCCTGTTTCATAGAATTTTATAAGTTGATATGTATATTTACCTATTAACTCAACAGGTACGTTTAGTATACCCAAACCATTTCTTATCATCTCTTTATTAGCTACAAGGTTAGCAACTCTTTTATTTCCATCTTGAAACATTTGACTTCTTTGTATCCAACAGAATAAATCAATAGTTCTATCTAAATCATCAGGATTATCTAAAATCTCTTTTAATTCTTGTTCATAATTACATTCACTAGGTAACTTAGGTCTCCAAGTAGTTCCAGTAATTCCTACTCCACTTCTTCTAAAATCTCCAAGTGGTCTAACTCCTTGAGCTTTACATACTTCGAAATGAATATTCTTTATATAACCAATAGTTAATGGTTCATCAATAGTACTTAAAATCATTTGCCATGCATCTCTAAGTCCAGCTAATTTAAACATATTATCAACTGACAATTTTCCATTGTTTACATCGTTTAGGAAATCTACCGTATCTGCAAAAGTTACAGCTATTCCTTCTAGATTTGCACTCTTATATATATTATCTACTAATTTTCTTTTAGCAAAGAATATATTGTCTTCTTTAGTCATATTATATTTTCTTTCCATACAATCACCTACCTAATACTGAATCCCCCATACTACTAAATCGTGTGCCTCCCTTCCACATACTACACATTTATCGCTTATAGGTTTTTCATTTTCTAAAATACATCTAGATTTTGTACCCTTTATTTCTTTCATTTTAAGTTCACACTCTGGATTACCACACCACATGGCTTTTACAAATCCAGGATTATTATTCATAATCTCTTCTACTTCTTTAATATCAGTACATTCATACGTTTTTTCTTCTCTTCTTTTAAGTGCTTTTGCGTACATATCATTCTGTATTGTATTCATTAAATCTTTTACATAAGTAATTATATCTGTATCTTTATCTATTTGATATTTCTCTTTAGTATCACGACGAGTAATCGTTATTATACCTTTTTCAAGATCACGAGTGCCAATCTCTATTCTAATAGGTATTCCGTTAACCTCTGCTTCTGCAAATTTAAATCCTGGTGTAGACTCACTATCATCTATATATAAACTAATACCACTATTTTTTAATTTATTATATGTATCGTTTACTAAACTTTTTACTTCATCACTATCACCAATAGGTATTATTACTACTTGATTAGGTGCGATTTTTGGTGGAAGTACAAGTCCATCATCATCACTATGTACCATAATTAATGCACCTATCATACGAGTAGTACATCCCCATGAAGTTTGATATGCATATTCTAATTTGTTTTCTTTATTTAAAAATTTTATATCATAAGCTTTAGAAAATTTCTGACCAAAGTAATGACTAGTTGCTGATTGAAGTGATACTCCATTATACATTTGAGCTTCTACTGTTAATGTATATTCAGCTCCAGCAAATTTTTCTTTTTCAGTTTTTTTACCAGTTATTACTGGTATAGCCAAATAATTTTCAAAAAATTCTTTATATATTTCTAGCATATTATGAGTTTCTTCTTCTGCTTCTTTCTTGCTAGCATGAACTGTATGACCTTCTTGCCATAAAAACTCTCTACTTCTTAAGAATGGTCTTGTTTCTTTCTCCCATCTCATTACACTACACCACTGATTATATTTAAGTGGCAAATCTCTATATGATTTTACTTTAGATGCATAGTAATCACTAAATAAAGTTTCACTAGTTGGTCTTATACACATTTTTTCATCTAGTTCTTTTTCTCCACCTATTGTTACCCATGCAACTTCTGGTGCGAAACCATTTATTAATTCCCCTTCTTTTTTCATAAGATTTTCTGGTATAAGAAGTGGCATATATACATTTTTATGTCCAGATTGTTTAAACATACTATCTAAGACTTCTTGCATTTTCTCCCATATGGCATACCCATTTGGTTCAAATACAGTACAACCTTTTACGTTTGAATATTCAATTAAGTGTGCCGATGTTACCACATCTGTATACCATTTAGCAAAATCTTTATCACGACTTGTTATTGCTTTATTACTCAAAAGCATCAACTCCTTTAATAATTATATCATATTTTTTAATATCAGTCATTATATTAAATAATATTTTACATTAATTATAGTTTTTTAAAAATTCATATAAATTAGAAGCTACATTTATAGGCAATATAGTTTCTAATTCATCTATACTTGCTTCTTTCATTTTATTTATAGTTTTAAATTTTTTAAGTAGTTCTTTTTTTCTCTTATCCCCAATACCTTCTACATTATCTAGTACACTACTTAAGCTTCCTTTACTCCTTATCTGTTTATGATAATTAATAGTAAATTCATGTACTTCATCCTGCATCCTTTCAAGTAAGTAAAATAAATTACTTTTTTTATCTATTTTAACTTCTTCGATAGGATCAAAAGCTAAAAGAGCACTTGTTGTATGCTTATCATCTTTTTTAAGTCCAACTATAGGAATATCAAGACATAAACTATTTATTACATCTCTTGCTACATTAATCTGTCCAATACCGCCATCTACGATTATCAAATCTGGTTTTTCTAAATTATCTTTAAGTACTCTAAAATATCTTCTATATATAACCTCTCTCATAGTACCATAATCATCATTAGTATCAATACTTATTTTAAATTTTCTATAATTATTTTTACTAGGTTTACCGTCTATATAACAAACCATACCAGATACATTATAAGTACCAAAAAGATGAGCATTATCAAATATTTCTATTCTACTTAATTTCTCTAAATGTAATATATCTCTTAATTCTTCATTAGCTCCAATAGTTTTTTCTTCATCTTTCTTTATTAATTCAAATTTTTCATTTAGTGATATTTTAGCATTCTCACATGCCATATTAACTAATTTTAATTTTTCACCTTTAACAGGTTTTCTAACATTTAAATCAAGATACTCACTAAGTAACTTATCATCTACAATACTTGGTACTAGTACCTCTTTAGGTTTATTTAAATTAGTATAAAATCTAGCAATATATCTAGTTAATTCCTCTTCTTTACTATCTACAATATCAAATATTTTAGATTTTCTCTCTACTATTTTAGAACCTCTAATAAAGAATACTTGTATACTCATATAACCCTTATCTAAATAATAACCAAAAATATCTCTATCTATATTATCTTTAAGTTCTACCTCTTGATGTGTTAGTGTTATATTTATATAGTCTAATAATTCTTTATACTCCTTAGCCTTTTCAAAATGTAACAAACTACTTTCATATTCCATTTTTTCTTTTAACTTACTAGTAACAATAGAATGATCTCCATTTAAAAACTTAATTATCTCATTTTTCATTTCATTTATTTTTTCTTTATCTACTTGATGTGTACAATATCCTAAACACTCCCCTATGTGATAATATAGGCATGGTCTTTTTTGATATGTATTACATTTTCTAAGTGGATAAATTCTATTAAGCAAATTAACAGTAGAACGAGCAGCTGTTACATTCGGATATGGTCCATATAAATATTTAGCTTTCCTTTTTCTATTTATATTTCTTACAACTTTTAAAGTTGGGACATCTCCATCAGTAAGTTCAATATATGGATAACTTTTATCATCTCTTAAAAGTATATTGTACTTAGGGTCATATTTTTTTATTAAATTTATTTCTAGTATTAATGATTCTATTTCACTATTTACAACTATATATTCAAAATCAACTATCTCACTAACAAGTTTAGCAGTTTTACCATAGTGCTTACCTCTAAAATATGAATTAACTCTATTTTTTAATTTTTTAGCTTTACCTACATATATGACTATACCATCTTTATTTTTCATAAGATAACAGCCTGGTTTTTGAGGTAAAAGCAATAATTTATCCCTAAGCATAAGAATCACCTATATTATTATATAATTTCTAATAAAAAGTCATTAGAATAATTATTACTATCAACTAGATACGTTAGAAATGATATTAACTTTATATATTAAATATACACTTAAAAAACTTATATGTCAATTTGTTAATGGAAAAAATGAGTTAATTATCTTAACCCATTTATTTCATTAACAGATAGTCCTGTAGCTTCTGATATAATGTTTATATCTATATTCTTTTTAAGTAGATTTTTTACAGTAGATTTTATTCCTTCTTTTATTCCTTGTTCGATTCCCTTTTTCATTCCTTCAAGTCTTCCTTCTTTTATCCCCTCAAGTTTTCCTGCTTCTATTTCAGATAACATCACTTTTCTTCTATGTTCTTCTAAATTGTATGCTCCTACTATTTGTTTATCTTTACTAAACTCTTTAGCTTTTTCATATATCTCTTCCATAATCGCATCTCCTTTTACAATTGGTAGTGTGCAAAGTTTGCATGCAAACTACCTGCTTTTTCCTTTATTTATTTATATTTTTCTCTATATTTTTT
>CANROP010000007.1 GCA_947632265.1 uncultured Bacilli bacterium | reverse complement strand
ATGACCCCCCCCCCGTACGAACATTTGTTCTATTCATAACTTTTACCTCTTTCCTTTCTCTTTTAATAGTTACATAATTTTTTTATGTTTCCTATTACTTTTTAATATTACCATGTTTTTAATATTTTTTCAATAATTTTTTTTAATTTTCTAATTCACAAATTTTTTTTAATTTTCTAATTCACTTGCTATTAAAGGTACTATTTGTTTTTTTCTAGATAGACATCCTTTTATAAAAAATCCTTCTTTAATCTCTTCTAAATCAAATGCATTTTTAATTAATGTAGTGCTTTTATCATCAAATAAAATATATGATCCATTATCAAGTAAATCTGTTATACATAGTATCATATAATCATAAGATCTATTTTTCTTTATTTCATTTATTTTATTTATATATTCTTCTTTTTTATCTAAAATTTCTTTAGAATTTAAAGTAATAACTTGAGATATTGATATTTTTTTATCACTTATATCAAATACTTTCATATCATTATCAATTATTTGTTCAAGAGTTTTACCTGATAAATTAGTTCCTACTTTAAACATTTCAAAAGAAAATTCATCTATATTAATACCTGATATATTAGATAAATCAATAGCTGCTTTTCTATCGTATTCTGTTGTTGTTGGACTAGTAAACTTTAATGTATCAGATAATATTCCAGCAAGCATAATACCAGCTATAGATTTATCTATTTCTACATTTCTTTCTTTATACATTAAATATATTATAGTATTAGTACTTCCAACAATCATGTTTCTTAAATCTATAGGCATATTTGTACTTAAATTACCTATTTTATGGTGATCTATAATTCCTATTATTTCTGCTTCTTCTATACCATCTACACTTTGATCCATTTCATTATGATCTACTAATATAACTTGTTTTTTATTTATGTTTTTAATATCTGTAATTCTTATTAATCCAAGACATTTACCTTTATTATCTATAACTGGATAGTTATTATATCCTAATTTTGAACATTGTTCTTTAAAATCATCATAATAATCATTTTCATTAAAGTATGAATTTCTACTATTAGATAATATATTTTTTACATAATTAGCATTAATAATCATTCTTGTTACATTAAAAGTATCTAAATTTGTTTTTATTATGTTTACTTTATTTTCCATAGCAAAGTTAACAAGTTCATCACTTATATCTGTATTTTCTACTAATATAATTAATTTAACTTTACTTTCTATAGCAGATTTTATTAGATTAGCTCTATTTCCTACTATTAATATTGTATCTTTTCTTAATGTTAAATTATCTAAAAATGTATAACTGTCAAATGAATAAGGAGTTAACTCTCCATTTATTTCATCATCAAATTTTAATATTTTTTCTCCATTTAATACATCAATTATATTTTCATAATTTGTAGATAATTTAGTAAATTCTCCATTTATTAAACTATTTACAATCATTTTAGATGTAACTAATCCTTTTAAATTTTTATTTTTATCAACAACAGGTACACCTGTTATATTTTTATCACACATATAGTCATACATTTTTTTTATTGAATCTGTTTCAAATACAAAGCAATCTTTTTTATAATTAATATTTTTTATCTGTATTTTTACGTTATCTAAAAATTTAGGTACAGGAATATTAAAGTAATTTAATACAAATTCTGTTTCTTTATTTATATTATCTAATATCATTGGAGTACATTTTATTCCTGCTTTACTTTGTAAGTTAGAAAAAGAAATTGCTGATGTAACAGAATCTGTATCTGGTTTTTTATGTCCAAAAACATAAATTTCTTTCATTTATATCACCCTTAATTATTTATTTGGATCAACTAATATTTTTATAGAATCACTAGTTCCTGATGTAAGTTCTTGGTATGCACTTTGTACATCTTCAAGACCAATCTCTTTTGATAAGAATTTTAACATATTTATTCTCTTATTTGCCATTAATTCTATACAAGTTCTAAACTCTTCTTTTGTATAAGCTATTGCGCCTAATACTTTTAATTCATGCATAACAGCTAAAACTGTTGGTATTGTTATTGGTTCAAGTGATACACCAACTAGTACTACAGTTCCTCCTGTTTTTACTGATGTAAGTGATGATGTTACTGCAGGAGCATTACCACAACACTCAATTACGATATCAAATCCTTCATAAGTACGTGAAACAACTTTATTTGAAAACTCAGGATCTAGTGCGTTAAACCATTCATCAGCTACTCCTAATTGTACTGCTTTTTCTCCTCTTTTAGGATTTGTTTCTGATATAGCTACGTAACTTGCACCTTCCATTTTAGCAAACATAGCAGATACTAATCCGATTATTCCTCCACCTATTACCAATACTCTATTTCCTACTTTAACATCAGCTAAATGTACAGCATGTAATCCAACTGCAGCTGGTTCTGTCATTGCGACTTCTTCATCCGTTATGTTATTTGGTACTTTGTAAACCATATCTGGTCTAATAGCCATTTTAGGTGCTAAAGCTCCTGGATTTGTAAGTGATAAACCGGTTGCTTTATCCCAAGTATGTATACAGTATTGAGGATTACCTGATAGACATGCATGGCATATTCCACAAGGAGAAATTGGTAATGCTGTTACTCTATCTCCTACTTTCAAATCTGTTCTTCTTCCTGGATCAGTTACAATACCACAGTATTCATGTCCCATAACAAGACCAATAGGTTCTCCTGATACCCAATAATGAATATCTGATCCACATATACCTGCTTTTTTAACGTCTATTATTACATTATAACCATCACTTTTTGGTTCTTCTATTTCTTTTATTTCAAATTCTTTTACCCCTTTAATTGCTACACTTCTCATATTTTCCTCCTATTCTTTATATATATTTTACCACAATTTGCATATGTTTTATTATATTTTTTTTAAAATTATATTGTTTTACATCTTATGTACTTATAAATGTGTCTATAAGCCTATATATAAATTTATTAAAAAAGTACAAAATAAAGATGGAATGGTGATATGATGAGAGATAAAATAAGAGAAAAGAGTTATGATATTGATGATGAGTATTATTATTCTATAGTAAGAGAAAATATTAAGAAATATAGAAAGTCTAAAAAATTAACTCAACAAGAATTAGCTGACATGACAGAAATATCTAGAGAATATATATGTGATGTTGAGAATGCTAATAGAAATAAACATATAACTATTGGATTACTTGGTAGAATAGCACAGGCTCTTGATATTGATATGGATAAATTCTTTAAGAAAAACGACTAGATTTTTTTCTAGCCGTTTTTAAAAACTAATATTCGCATAATTTTACATTTTAATTTTATTTCATCTATAACAATAAAGAATCATATCAAATTTCCTTGTATTTTCCTAGTATTTTCCTAGTATTTTCCTAGTAAATAATAATAAATATAAAATTAACTTAGTAAGAATTAGTAAATTCTTTAAGAAAAACGACTAGATTTTTTCTAGTCGTTTTTAAAAACTAATATTTCCACCTAATATACTTTTTAAATATTTAAAATATAATTGAAATAAATTACACTTTTCTACATCTTTTTTAACAGTTAAATCTACTTCATTAATTACTTCATCATTATTCATAATATATAGTTTACCTACTATATCTCCTACTTTAGTTGGAAGTTTTATTTTATCTAATCTAACTTCATATGTTGGAGTTATTACTCCATCTACTTTTTTATATAACATATTAACATCTTTTACTGGTACTATTTCTATTTCATCTAGTTTAGATTTAATTGATGAAATTTTATCTACTACACTATTTTTAGATAGTAGTTTTTTTAATCCTACTTGAGCAAATGCATAATCAAGCATAGAACTAACTTCTGAATTTCTAGTAGTACTATCAGGTTCTCCCATTA
This sequence comes from uncultured Bacilli bacterium, assembly GCA_947632265.1. Lineage (GTDB taxonomy): Bacteria > Bacillota_I > Bacilli_A > RF39 > UBA660 > UMGS1613. The sequence goes on along the minus strand of CANROP010000007.1, from coordinate 26,552 downwards.
CTGTAGCTATGACTCTCATACCATCTTTCTTCATAGTTGCAGTAAGACAGAACCCAGCACCATCTGTATATCCAGTTTTAAGTCCATCTACACCTGGTTTAAATCTTACTAATTTATTTGTATTTACTAACCAAATTTTTCTATCAGTATTTTCCCTTAAATATGTTTCATATATACTAGAATATTCTAATATTTTTTCATGTTTAACAAGTTCGCGTGCAATATATGCCATATCATGTGCACTTGAATAATGCCCTTCTTCATCTAATCCATGACAATTTTTAAAATTACTATCTTTTAGTCCTAACTCTTTTAGTTTATCGTTCATCATCTTAACAAAATTATCTTCTGTACCCGCTATTGCTTCTGCAAGAGCAACTACTGCATCTGTTGTTGTTACTAAAAAGCAGTAAAAAATCATTTAAATTTAAACTACTATTATTGTAGCCAAATATATTTAATTTAAAATGTAATATTGCTTTATGAGTACTATTAATACTATCAACTTTTTCAACATATATAGTATCTATTATACTTCCTAATATTCTAAATAATGATTCATCATTATCTATAATCATGTTTTTTATTTTTTCGTAAAATTTATCTATAGTATCTTTATAATTATCTTCTTCTTTTATAGATAGATAATCACTTCTTTTATTCTCTAGAATATTTAAATCATAATTATATTTTTCTCTTTGAGCATTATATTCATCGCTATCTATTTCTTTTCTAGCTCTCATATTAATAATTTCTGCTTTAGCACATTTAATCTCTTCTATTTTTTTATCTAATTCATTTATCTCTTTAGTATAATCTTTTTTTAATTTTGTTTCACTTATTAAATCATATATTTCTTTTATAATATCACTTTCTTTATTTAAAAAAACACTTCCCATTTTTTTAAATATATCTAATAATTCTTCATAATGAATAATTGGAGTATTACATCCATTTTCTTTATATGCACCATATTTTCTATAGTTAGAACATCCCCAATATTTACTATTCACCCCTGTTTTTTTATTTTTATAACTACCTTTTATAAATGATGCCCCATCATGATAGCATTTAATTTTACCTGATAAAGCATATCGCATATCGGTTCTCGTATTGGTTTTATGCTTATTAGAGTTAACATTTAATATCCGATTACACTTCTCCCATAGTTCCTCTGATATAATTGGTGGACAAGAAACATGATCTTTATAAACTATCCATTCATCTGGTTTAAATCTAATTCTTTTTTTAGAATGATAATCTAAAGTAGTCTCTTTATGAGCACAAAAATATCCTTTATATTTTGGATTCCTAATTATTCTACTTATTACAGCCCCTGCAAGAGGTTTATTTGTCTTACTAACAATATTATATTTTTCATATAGATAGTGACCTAATTTAGATGTTCCCATTTGTTCTTTACTATATTCATTAAATATAAGTCTAACTAGTTCGGCTTCTTCTTCTACTATTTCTAACTTTCCTTTATTCTTTTTATAACCATAGAAATTATCATTACCAGGAACTACTCCTTTTTCTATACTTCTTTTATATCCAAATCTAATTCTTTCTGATAACTTTCTTATTTCATCCTGAGCAATAGATGACATAATAGTTAAACGAAGTTCTGAATCTGTTTCGAATGTATTTATATTATCGTTTAAGAAAAATACACCAACACCATGTGATAATAGTTCTTGTGTATATTTTATACTATCAACAGTATTTCTTGAAAATCTTGATATTTCTTTTGTTAATATTAAGTTAAATTTACCATCTTTAGCATCATTAATCATTTTAAGAAAATTATCTCTTTTATTTACACTAGTACCTGATATACCTTCATCTACATAACCAGAGATATATGTCCAATTATCTTGAGATTTTATATAATTTTCAAAATACATGACTTGATTTTCTAATGAATTTAATTGCTCTTCATGATCTGTTGATACACGGGCATAAAATGTAACACGAAGTGGCAATTCAATAAGTTTTTTACCTTGCGATAAAACATTTCTAATTTGATATAGATTCATAGATTTAAATATCTCCCTCTATACTGTAATTTTAACTGTTATATTTTTTAAGTCTTTCTCTTTCATCTCTATTTCTTTTAATTTACTAATATCTTCCTCTAACTTCTTGATAATATTACTCGCATTAAAAAAATCAATTAAACCATTATTGCAAAGTTCATTTAGTAACTGTTTTTGTATTAATTTTTTTACTAGTTTAGTTATATAATTATTATCCAAGTTTTCTCCACCTCATTTAAACTTATTAGAATAAATAAAAAAAAGAACTCAAATACTTGGGTTCTACAAATTAATCAAGTAAAAATACTTTAAAGAAACATAATCATCTTTATAATTATAAATGAGTAAAATTTTTATATACATCAAATTTTTTTATATATTGATATAACATATAAATCCATACAATCAGAATTTTTATCATATATTACATTATTAATAATTGGAATCATATGATAAAAATCTTTCTTATCATAACAGAAAACAATATATGAAAAATTATCTATTTTTAAATCTTTAACTTTAATTTCATCACAATAATCTATTTTAATAATATTATTATATTCCATATATTTTTCAAATACAGGTATATCATTAAAAGAAGAGTAGTTTAACTTTTTTGCAACATCACATAAACCGTTATAAACATCATCATATTCTTTATTTAAAATTTTGCATAAACTTCTTATTACACAATTGCTTTTTCCATTTTTATCTGATATATAAAATTCTTTAAATGTCATATTATTCTCCAATCTTTTTAATATTTCTATACATTCTTGAATGATATCCATTTCTATCATAGAATTTAATAGCATTCTCATTATAAGCAAATACGTCAACTAAGATATATTCACAACCTTTTGATTTAAAATATTCTTCCATTTTATTCATGAGAATGCTACCTATTCCTTTACTTCTTACATTTTTTGAAACTATTAATTCTATTATTTCTCCACGTTTAGGACATTTATAATCTAAGTAATCATATTCATCATATGGAAATATGCATCCCATAATAAGGCCTATAGCTTTATCATTTTCTACTGCTATATAACATTTACCACTATTATTTTTAACTTTTTCCAAATCTAAAATTACCATTTTTTCTCTATATTCTGGATGTAATTGATCAAGGTTATCTTTATCTATAGATAAAATATATTCTTCAAGTTCAACTAGTAAATCTTTAACATCTTCTAAATATTTATCTTCGTATTCTATTATTTTCATAATTAAAATAACACTCCTTAGTTAATCCATACTTAGAAAAAGTTAATATCCCATCATAAAAGGTATAAGGTGATTCTTCTCTTACTTCACCTGTTTTACTAAATCCTAATTTTTCAAATATTTTACAAGATGCCATATTATCTTTTACAGCACCAGAAGAAATACCATTTATTTCTACTTCTTTAAACATATAATCTATCATTGCTTTAGCAGCCTCTGTTGCATAACCATGCCCTTGATAATTTGGATCAATATACCAGCCTACATCACGAATAGTAATATCTTCTCCTTTTTCTTGAGCAGATACTTGCCCTATTACTTCTTCATAACCACTATTCGTATATTCAGGTTTTAAGAATACACTCCATGTAAAAACATCGTTATTATCTGCTCTATCAACTTTAAACTTGTAAAATTTTTCTTGTTTTTCCCAAGTCCAGTGTTCTTTATCATTTGCATACTTTTTAGCACCTACTAAATACCATTTATTTACTTCTGGTATCATTAATATCTCCCATAATCTTTTTTGTTCTTCCATTTTAGAACTTCTTAAAACTAGTCTTTCTGTTTCTATAGTTTTACTACCAATTAAATTCATCTTAAACAACCTCTATTTCTTTAATTATTTTTTTTGCTAATGTAGTTTTACCACTTTTCTGTAAACATATTATTAAAATATTCTTATATACTAACACTATCCTACTTAAATTTTTTTATTACTTCAAATATTTCAAATATAACTTTAGTATTTTCATTAAAATCGGCATCTAATTTAAAGAAGTATGTAGCATGAACCTTCTTCCATTCTTCTAGAGAATCGTTTTCACCTTCTAAGCGTGCTAAAGCAAAAGTAATATTTTTAAATTCTGTTACAATAACTTTTTTTGTCCTTATGATACATACACTATTTTTTTGTGAATCAGTTAATACTGATAAACTTCCCTCACTAGATATACAATCAAATTTATACAAAGATGTAGTTGCAGTCTTTTTATTATCTAATACAAGTTTTACTAGTCTATCTGTATCAGTAGAAAATGTCCATCTATCTAATTCATTTAATAATACTATAGTGTCTTCTTTAGCACCTAATGTATCAGTATCCTCATATGAAAATATTTCTTTATAATTACATTTTTCATAGCACTTAATAGCTCGTATATTTCTCTTAAATGGACGAAGTATTATGGCATCAGCTTGATATTCTTCGTATATTTTATTATTTATACTTTCTACAATTTTTTTACCTATTCCTCTATTTAAGTAATCTTCTTCACCAATGAATAAATCATATTCATAAATATTTTTATATTGATTAAGGTTTAAATTTAAATCGTTTTTAAATTTGTAGATTTGAACTAAACCAATATCTTTGTTGTTTGAATTTATAATATATAAATTTTGTTTATGATTTTTTAATTTATTTTTATATTTATTAACTATTTCATCATATGATAAAATTCTTTGTTCAAACCATTCATATACAAATTCGTTTTTGCACCAAGTAAACAATTTTAAATAATCATCTTTAGTATCCTGTAACTTTCTAAAAGTTATATTTAAGTCATTTATATAATTATTAAATTTCTTAAAAGAAAGATTAGGTTTTACATCATAAAATTCTGTAATTGGTCTAGATATTCCTCCTGATAAGTTAATGTAATAGTTATTGATACTAGTTAATGCTTCTTTTTCATTTTCATATTCATAAATACCCATCTTATACCAATTAGGGTGCTCAATATGATATACTTTATTATTAACATAACAAAGAATAAAACAATGCATGTGTTCTTCCTCATCTAGTTTATTGAAATCATTTGATTCATATATTCTAGTTGCAAACATTTTATTTTTAATATTTATCTTATTTAAAAGATAATTCATCAATTTAACTTGATCAATACAAGTACCAATATTATATTCTAAAATTTCTTCTAAAGTTAAAGTTCTATATATTCTTCGAAAATTTTTCATATTTCCTATGTGAATTTTATTATATACATCTAACCATCCATATCTAATATTATCTTTCATGAATGTTAATACATCATCAATAGTTCTTATATTAGATATATCTGGTAGAATTTTTTCAGTTTTAATTCGAACAATTACTCCATTTACTGATTTATCAAATTTTTTCCAAGTAGTTTCTTTATATATTTCAAAACCTAAATCAATAAATATTTTTAAAACCTTTTCTCTATCTTTTTCAAAAGTATCATAAAGATATTCTATACCATCTTTATAAGCCTGTTTAACTAAAAGCCTTAATGCATCTTTTGAATAACCTTTTTTCCTATATTTATTTTCAATTAAAATACCACATTCATAAATTTTATCATTTTTATTATATTGATAATTTACGTATCCAACATATTCATTAATATCACAATCTTTGATATATGCAAAATATCTATTTTCTTTTTTTCTTTTTTTATAAGTTTCTTTCCACGTTTCTTCAAAAAAGTCGATACATCCAGTATCATAATGATATCCAGAATACGATACATCATATCCCGCATTATAACTCATAGTTTCAGGATCGCTTTCTAGTTTTTGCTCATAAGAGTATTCTTTTAATTTAGGTATTACTAACTCTATATTTTTCATTATTGTCTATCACATCCAAACCGATTTAAATCCGAATATACTAATTTTACAATATCATAGTTTTATTATTTTGTAAATACCAACTGCTTTTTTGTTACTACTGCATCATTTCCTGATGCGATAGATATACCTTTTACTAAGTCGTTTACACTCATCTGTTCTCCAGTTTCAAGTAGTATTTGAGATCCTCCCATACTAGATGCATTGCTTGATACTGTTATCATTTGATCCCAACTAATTACTTTCTTTTCTATTGCTTCCATTATAAGTAATAAACTCATCATTTTAGTCATAGATGCTGGTTCTAATTTTTCATGTGAATTAAATTCATAAAGTATTTCTCCTGTACTTTCTTCTATTAATATCGCACTTTTAGCATTTTTAGCAAGCATGTTTTCTTCAGCCTTAATACAAGGTATAAATAATGATATACAAATTAAAAATAATATAACTTTTTTCATAAGTCCACCTCTAATAAAGATTATGAATAATTTGTCAAAAAATACTAAAAAATGTATTGGGGTAACATAAGTATAATCATTATTTGTTTTATATGAGTTTTTGCTTTTATTTTTTGATTTAAAGTTGGTTTTACCTCCTATATTACTTTTATATCTTTTAAAAGCATTATCTAAATTAAATATGCTTGTTCTAAGTAACGACTATCTACTTCTTTTAACCAGTCATATTCTTTTGTTAACTCTTTTAATTCTTTATGAAAATATAACATTTTAATCACCAAATATAATTTTTTACTAAATGACACACTAAGTCAATAACAAATGAGTCATTTAGTCTAATTTTTATCTACCTAAATCAAAATCATTTTTTTCATATTAATCATAATCTCTAACTCTTTCTTTTAAATGGTCTAGTGCATCTACATAATCAAATAATTCGTCTTGTTTAGTTGTTTTCATTCTTTCATCAGGTTCTTTTTTATATTCTTTAGTTAATCATCAAAACATGTTACATATTTAACATTTAAAGGAACAAGTTCTATATTAATTAATTCTAATTTAATATTAGGGTTTGATTGATATGCTTTTTTTATATATATAAAAGAATTTCTAGGACATAGTACGATTACATCAACTATAGTATGTGCGATAAAGATACAAAAAACAATGAGAAGAAATACTAAAAAAGATGTATTAACCATCTTAAACTATTATTCCTCCACCAAGTACTATATCATCTATATAAAATACTGCTGATTGTCCTTTTGTTACACCTTTTATCTTAGTTAATAAATCTACTTTTATATATTCGCCATCTTTATATATAACTGCTTTAGCTTCTTTACTTTTATATCTCGTTTTGACATTAACTTGTATAGGATTATCTATTTCATCTACAAGTAATAAATTATAATTTTTTACTTTAAAACTATCTACATATAAATCATTTTCACTACCTACTAATAATTCATTTTTATCTTTATTTAGTCCTATTACATATAATGGTGTTTGATAAGATATACCAAGTCCTTTTCTTTGACCTATTGTGTATTTATAAAGTCCTGTATGAGTTCCTATAACTTTTCCATTTAAAACTATATTTCCAACTTTATTATTTAAATTACTGTTATTTTCCAAGAAATTTTTATAGTCCCCATCTGGTATAAAGCATATATCTTGACTATCAGGTTTATCTGCGATAGGTAAATTAGCACTACTAGCAATCTTTCTTATTTCATCTTTTGATTTAAAACTGCCAAGTGGAAATATAATGTGTTCTAATAGATTTAATGGGATATTATATAATACATAACTTTGATCTTTATCTAAATTATCTGATTTTTTTAATACATATCTTTTGTATTTGTCACTATATTCGATTTTAGCATAATGCCCTGTTGCGATATAATCTATACCTAAAGATTTTGCTTTTTCATACATTGAACCAAATTTTAAGTATTTATTGCACATAACACATGGATTAGGAGTTCTACAATTTGAATATTCTTCAATAAAATTTTTTATAACGCAGTTTTCAAATTCTTCTTTAAAATTCATATTATAATGAGGAATATTTAAAATATCACATACCCCTTTAGCATCAGTCACACTTTCATCTAAATTGGAATCAGATTTAAATAGTTCCATAGTTGCCCCATATACATCATATCCTTGATTTTTTAAAAGTATCGCACATACACTACTATCTACTCCACCACTCATTCCAACTAAAACTTTCTTCATACACTCACTTCCAAAATATATTATATTAGTTAATTATTTTATTGTCAAACATAATATTAGTTTGTTGTCTTTACAAGTTTTTTATTGTATAATTAAATAGGTGATGGTATGAAACTTAGAATAAGATTATGGGTTAAAGTATTACTTACATTTATAATTATTTTGAGTCTTATTTTTGTTTACAGCAAGTTTCTAGGTATTAAAGGAATAAAGGTAAATGAATATAATATTATAAATTCTAATATACCAAGTAATTTTTATGGAGCTAAAATAATTCATATGAGTGACATACATTATAAAGTTACAACTAATAAATCTGATTTAGAAAAAATTGTTAATGAAATAAATATGCTTAAACCAGATATAGTTATTTTAAGTGGAGATTTATTTGATAGTAATGTTAAATATACTGAAAGTGATTTTAATGATTTAAAGGAAGTATTAAGTAATATAAATTCTAGTATTGGAAAGTTTGCGATTAGTGGAGAAGAAGATTTAAATATTGATTCTTGGAATCAAATAATTATAGATAGTGGTTTTAGTAATTTAAATGATACCTATGAATTTATATATATGAATGATATAAACCCTATATTACTTGTCGGTATTAGTTCAAACTATGAAAATAATCATATAAAGGATGATATAGAAAGAATTAATGGAGAGATAAATCAAGAATATAGTTATTCTATTCTAGTTTTACATGAACCAGATTTTATAGATTATATTGATTATCATAATTATAATTTAATATTAAGTGGACACTCACATGGAGGTCAAGTCAATATACCTTTTATAAATGAATTATTAAAAGATAAATATAGTGATAATTACTATAAAAGTTATTATAGCTTAGGTACATCTATGTTATATATATCAAGTGGGATTGGTTGTGAAAATAAATATAAGTTTAGATTTTTAAATAAACCATCTATAAATTTATACAGACTAAGAAACAATTAAATTCTTAGTTTTTTTTTACATATAATTTAATGGTGATTATATGAAAGAACATCGATTTAACCAAAAAGAAATTAAAGCAATAGATATTCAACTGATTGCTCTTTTATTTGCTTTAGTTTCTGCTGTTATATCGATTATAATTACATATAATCAACGACTAGATTTAGAAGAAAAAGAAACTCCACTAAATTCTAAACAATTATTTAATTTAACTTTATTTAATAGGATTCTTATTATTGTTCTTTCACTTATATTTTTATATGTAAATTATGTATTATACAAAGTATCAAAAGATGAAGGAGAAGATTTAAAAGCATATATATTACAAATAATTGCTTCCGTTTTAACAGTTATAACTGGAATAATTGCTCTTTATGTAGTTAGTTTATCTACAACTGAAGATATAGTGGATGTAGAAAATCCAATAATATGAACTTTCAAAAAAAAAGAATTTTCATTCTTTTTAAACTACAGTTAAAATATTAACTAGTGTATTTATATCTATATTTAATAATGTTATTATAATTGCTGAAATAGCTAAAAATGGACCAAATGGTATTTCATGTGAAGAGTTTTTCTTAACTAATATTATTGAAATAGGAAGACCTATTATAGCTGCTAGAAATACAGATACAATCGACATAGGAAAACCAATAACTAAGCCGAATACTGCTAGTAACTTAATATCTCCACCACCCATTGATTCTCTTTTAAAAAGAAAATCACCAAATAGTTTAAGAAGTAACATAAATATAAAGGATGCTACACCATTTAATAGAGCTATCCCTACACCATTTATTCCAATCATAAACGTTTTAATAATTATTATTAAAGCAGTAAAAAATATTAATATACTATCAGGTATTGTCATAGTTTGATAATCGCTTATAATTATAATTAATAACATAGATATGAATACTATAGAAAGTAAACATTCTAAAGAAAAACCGAATACCACATACGATAAAGCAAATGATACTCCACTTGAAAATTCAAATATTGGATAAAACCAAGATATTTTTTCTTTACAATTTTTACATTTACCACCTAAAAACATAAACGATAAAATTGGGATTAATTCTAAAGGTCCCAATTTATGATTACATTTAGGACAGTGTGAAGAAGGATATAGAAGTGACTCACCTTTTGGTATTCTATATCCTACCACATTGTAAAAAGATCCAAATATAGTTCCTAATACGAAGAAAGCTAATATAATACTAAATTCCATCCAATCACCCCATCTGTGATACTTGTTCATACATACTAAACATAGGTATTATTACAGCTAGCAAAATAGTTCCTACAGCAAATGTTAATAATATTATTAGTATTGGTTCCATTAATGCCTTAATTCTAGCTACTGTACTCTTATGTAAACTTTGATAGTATCTAGCTACCTTATCCATCATTTCAGCAAGTTGTCCAGTTTTTTCTCCTGTAACTATCATTTCATATGCAGGTACTGGGAATGCCCATTGATCTTTAAATGCAGTTGATATTTTATCACCACTAGCTAAGTTAGCTACTGTGTCTAGTATCATCATTTTATATATTTCATTTCCTGTTATTCTATTTAATATATCCATACTATCAGTTATGTATACATTGTGTGCTAATAAAGATGAGAACGTTTTAGCAAACATCGTTACTTCGTTATAAATTATTACATTTTTTAAAACAGGTATATGCATAAATATCCATTGAAGTACTGTTCTAACTATCTTAACATTCTTATATAAATATATTATTATAATTAATGTGATTAATATTCCAAGTAAAAGCCATATAATATTATCCTCTAAGAAATGGCTAAAATTTATTACTGCTAGAGTAAATGCTGGTATTTTTGATGCATCCATAGTTTTATATATCTCAACAAATTGTGGAACGACATACATCATTACGAATGTTATTACAGCTAGTGTAAATATCAAAACTATAGATGGATAAGTAAGTGCACTTATCATCTCTTTTCTAGTTTCTTCTGTTTCTGTATAATATTCAACCATATCATCAAGTGCTTCTGGTAATTCACCAGTAAGTTCTGATGCTTTAACCATGTTTATAAGTAGTCTTGGGAATGCTACTCCCCTTTTTTCTAATGCTGAACTAAAACTCTCACCTACTGTAAGGTCATATGTAACATCTCTAAGTATAGATTTATATGCTTTCTTTTGTACTTGTCTTATTAATATATTTAGAGCATCTACTAATGGAATACCACTTTTTAAATAAGTTGATAATTGTGAAAGTAAAAATATTAAATCTTTATTTTTTACTTTTGTCTTATTACCACCGATACTTCCATGTAATGTCTGAATCAACTTATTTGTTCTAATACTATATACAACAAGACCTTCTCCAAGTAAGAAAGATTGAACATCTAATCTATTAAATGCATCAAAGTATCCTTTTATCTTTTTACCTTTTTGATTGATTGCTACATACTCCCAAGTAATTCTTTTACCTTGATTTTCCTCTGGATCTTCATCAGAAAAATCTACAAGCATAGTCTGTGTATCAAATGCTTTTTTATTTCTCGCTTGTTTTACAAGTGCGATATTATTAATTTTATCTTTTATTTTCTTAGGTATTGATATTATAAAGTTTAAAACAATATTTATATAATAACCTAAATTTTTCTTTTCAATTACAACATCTTCATTTTTATATGTAGAAGTATCAACTTTTTGTTTTTCTTTTTTCTTTTGCTCTTTAGCATCTTCTTTTTCTTTTAACTTTTGACTCTTTTTCCTTAATTTTTCTACATCTAGTTCCCTACTAGACATTAACTTCGTTATTAAAATTACTATAAATACAAATGGCCAAAGTAATCCATACCATACATATTTTATAAATCTATATATGTATATGGATATTTTAAGAAAAATCCATACAAAACCAATTGCTGCATCATATATAAAGTTTGAAATCTTTTTTTGTACCTGTTTCATATTTTGTATAATGTTTTTAAAGTTCAAACAAATCCACCTGCCATTCCTCTTACCCTTATATATAAATTATAACATATTTTTTTCATTTGTAAAACTTTTTTTTAATATTTCATATAATACTTTAGAAAAATATATAGGAGGTACTTATGAATTATTATAATCCTTACTTTTATACTATGCCAGTTTCTGCACCTAGAGTAGGTTTATTTAGTAGACTGTTTGGTGGATCTGGTATTACTTTAAGTGGTATTTTAAATGGTACACAAAGAGCTTTAAATTTTGCTAATCAGGCAATCCCATTAGTAAAGCAAGTAAAACCCATGTTAGGAAATGCTAAAACTATGTTTAAAGTCATGAACGAATTTAAAAAAGCTGAAAATCCTAGAAACAATGTTAAAAAAAGTAATGTAAATAAAATGGCAAATATTGAAACTACAAATGAAGTTTCAAATGATGTTCAAGAATTAAATTATAGTAATGGTCCTACATTTTTCATGTAAAATGAACCTGGAATTATACCAAGTTCATTTTTTTATTGAAACTGAAACACCATCGCCTAATTTATAAAAGATAGTTTCATATCTTTCATTATTTTTTAAATAATCTATATATTTTCTAATCTTTTGTACTAATTGTCTTGTATTTCTATTATTGATTTTTGAGTCATCTTCTACCATTCCATGAAAAGATAAATTATCACTTACTACTACTCCACCCTTACATAAATTTTTATCAAATTTTTCAAAAAATTTAATATACTGACTTTTTGCAGCATCTATAAATACTAAATCATATACACCAGTTATATCTACATCTAAAGCATCTTCTAATATAACGGTTATTCTATTCTCTAAATTAAATTCTCTTATGTTTTTAATAGCCAAATCGTATCTATCTTTATCTCTTTCTATTGTAGTAACTTTAATATCATCACGAACTAGTGCCATCTTTATTGCAGAATAACCTATTGCAGTTCCAATTTCAAGTATATTTTTTATATTATTATTTTTTATATAATCTACTAGAAAGTTAATACCATCCTTTTGCATTATAGGTATTCTATTTTTACTAGCATATTCTTCTAAATCTTCTATTCGTAACTGTACCATAAACCTGACCCTATTAATTCATCACGAGTTGATAAGTGCTCCTCATATGTTTTTGAAAAATATGTTTTACCATTTTTATCTGCAACAAAGTAATAATAATCACTAACTTCTGGATTTAATACTGCCTCTATAGATATAATGCTTGGATTACATATAGGACCTATTGGAAGTTTTCCAGCTAAATGGCTACTACGAGTATTGTAATCATTTTGATCATCTATTTCAGATTTATATAAATCTCTTTCACTAAGTTCAACCTTAGCTGCATAATAAGTTGTTACATCGCTTCCTAGTTGTTGATTACTATTTAATCTATTGTAAAATACACCAGCTATACCTCTTCTATCGTTACTTCTTGCACCTTCTAATTCTACAATAGATGATAAAGTTAAAATCTCATGTATAGAATATTTACTATTATTTATATCACTTTTTAAAGTACTTAATTTTTTATCCATTTCATCTAACATAGTATTAAATATATCTTTAACACTTACATCTTTGTTTTTAAATTCATATGTATTTGGATATAAGTATCCTTCAAGTGAATAATATATTCTATCATCTAATATCTCTTTATCTATAAACCAGTACTTATTTATTAATTCATTTAAATATTCTTTATCTTTTAATAATTCATATACATCTTCTTCACTATTATTTGTATTTGAAGCAATAACTTTAGCAATACTTCTCATATGTAATCCTTCTTTAAATGTAATAACTATAGCATCTGGATTATATGTATTACCTTTATTAAATACTTGAACTATATCTTTAACACTCATATTTTTATTTAATTTATATGTTCCTGCTTCAAGTTTATTTACTTTATTAAATTTTATATATAGTTTAAAAGTTAATTCATCTCTTATTAAACCTTCATCTTTTAATTTTGATATAACATCATAATACGTACTACCACTATCAATTAAAAACTCTACTGGGGTAGAATCACTACTTACTGCTTTTAAATTTGAATTATAATATATAGTAAATCCTATAATTGAAATTGAAATTACAACTAATAGACTTACTAAAATAATTAAACCTTTTTTCATAAATAAAAGAGTTAATTACTCTTCTTCTTTAGCAGTATCTTTTTGTAATTCTTCTAAAATTGTCTCTATAATTTTCCATTCCTTTTCTGTTTCTATAGGTAGTAGTTTAGTATTATCAGTATCTGGAGTATAGATTGATGCATATACTTTTGTATTTCCTTCTTCATCTAATGTGTTATCTGTATATACTATATAATTCTTTTTAGTTTCATCTGATTCAAATGTAAATAAAATTTCACATTCTATCTCTTTTCCCTCATCATCAATTACTTTAAATGTCATTTCTTCTTCGTTCATAAATTCCTCTCTCTCTATCTAAATATGTCTGAAGAATTATATTTGCAGCAAGTGCATCTACTTTCTTCTTTCTTTTTTTTCTAGACATATCAGCTTCTATCATATAATTTGTAGCCTCTATTGTCGTTAGTCTTTCATCCTGTAAAACTACATCTAAATTAAAATTTTTAATAAGTAGATTTTTAAATTCTATAGTAGTCTTACATCTATCTCCTATTGTATTATTCATATTTTTCGGAAATCCTAAGACAATTTTTTTAATATCATATTCTTCTATGATGTGTTTTAACTCTGGTATTAAAGATTCATAATTATTTTCATTAAACCTAATAGTTTTTAAAGTACTTGCGATAGTCATAGTTGTATCGCTAATTGAAATTCCTAATGTTCTAGTACCAAGATCTAATCCTAAATATCTCATTTATCACTCAAAAATTGTGTAACTAAAATCTCTAATATTTTAGTTCTATCAAATTCAGAAATTCTGCTTCTTGATTCTTTATAACTAGAAATGTATCCAGGGTCTCCACTCATCAAATAACCTACTATTTGATTTACTGCATTATATCCCCTATCTTCTAAGGCGATTGCTACTTCTTTAACTACTTGAGATACATACTCATTTTGAAAATCACTTGAATTATATATCTTTGTATTATCCATATAACCACATCCTTTACGAATACATGTAAATTGTAACATGTTTTAATTTCTTTGTAAAGAAAAAAGAGCTTAAACTCTATTTCTTTTTTTGATATTCTCTATCTAAATTTTCAAATATACTTATTTGTTCAGAAGATTTAATTACTTCTGTTTTTTTCTTTAGTAATGCATCTATGTTCTTAGCTCTATAAACTATATATCCTAAATCTCTAAGTCCTTTATAATTTTCTTTTTCTTCTCCTTTTGAATCTTTAGTATACATAGCTTTTAAGCATAAATCTCCAAGAGCTATATTAAGTTGATTTGAAACAGGTAGTCCTGCTTTTAAACTTTTTATAGCCATCCTTATATCAACTACATTTGGCATTTGCGGATTATGATTATTTTCATATCCATAATGGTCAGCTAAAGTAGTTAAAAAACTTACACTATTACTCATACTTTTTACAGAATAATAAATATAGTTAGGATGTAAATATTTTTCAAAATCAGAATAAACTACATTTATATTTTTTAAAGTTCCTCTATATTTATAATATATTTTTATACCGCATATATTTCCATAAGAATCAAGTAAATCATAATAATTTATTAATCCTTTTTTAATTAGTTCATTTCTTAAATCTTCTTCATTTTGGAATCTAGTCGTATATTCATCAATAAATTTAAGTTTATTAGTATCTTTACTTGCAAATATTTTATCTAAATCAACTTCTGTATACTTTTTATCTGTACGCACTCCTAATTTATAATTCATAATACCCCTCTTTTCGTAGTGTTATACTACCATAATTTCAATATTATGTCAAATTAGCCTTTATATGATATATCGTAATTACTAGGTCCTTTTATACAATTACCATCTATATCAAATCTAGATGAATGACAAGGACAATCCCATGTTTTTTCTTCTTCATTAAATATTAAACTACAGCCTAAATGTGGACACTTATTATATACAGTATGATTAAATCCATTTTTATCTTTATATGTAGCAAGATTCTTACCATTTTTCTTATAAAATTTTACTCTATTATACCAATCTTTATTTTTATTTAATTTAGTACCTAAAAATGATTTAGTTTGACTAAAAAGTATATATGGCATACTTGTTATATTAGATAAATTAAATCTCATAGGATTAAATAGTTTTGTATATTTATTTTCTATACCCATAACTAAATCAGATATTATTTTAGATGCTAAAACACCATTTGTCATGCCCCATGTATTATATCCACAAGCAATATACATATTATCTTTTAATTTACCTATATAAGGCATACGATCTGTTGTCATTATATCTACATTAGTATATGAAGATACTATATCACTATCTTTTAAATTGAATATTTCTTTTACTCTTTTAAAGTGGTAGGAATCATTTTGTTTAAATGCTGTATTGTGACTTTCTGAGAGTGATATTTGATAAATGTTTTCTTTATCACAATAAAATCTACAAGAATAAGTTGGAGTATTTGAAGATATACAAGTAAATTTACCATCTTTTTTTACTCTACTTACTATTATATATGACTGTTCTATATAAGTTTTTATAGGTAAAAATAAAGGTATTAGAAAATAAGGATAATGAGTTGCGATAATAACTTTTTTAGCTTTTATTTTATATTTTGTTCCATAACATATATATTCATCATTACTTTTTTCAATCTTTATAATTTTACTATTTTCATATACTTGAATGTTATTATCTTTTAAAATTTTATATATACCTTCTAAATACTTTATAGGATTAAATATATATGTATCATTAACACAAAAAGATATATATGATTTAATTTTATCAGGTAAATTTTTTTCTAATACATTAATTCTATTTTTTCTTAAAAATGAGACTTCTTTTTTTAACGGTTCTACCTCACTTTTTTTGTTTGCAAATACATAAGATGGAACACACTTGAAATCACATTCGATATTCTCACTTTCTATTATATTTTTTATGTTATCTATTGCATCTAGCTGTGATTCTAAATACTTTTTAGCTATATCATAATCTCTTGATGAAATTATTTTAGTATATATTCTTTCTTGAAAATAATTTATTTTAGCAGTTGTATTCAATGTAACTCCATTACCTACTATATTTGCATCTATTACACATAAATTTTTTTCATGTCTTAAATAATAAGCAGTTGTCATACCTGTAATTCCAGCACCTATAACTAATATATCTACATTTAAGTCTTTAGATAATTCTATTCTTTTTCTATTAATTTTTCTTTTATTCCATATGCTCATATAATCACCATTATTAGTTTGTACGGGCATAAAAAAAGTATGAATTTATCATACTATAAAGTTTTTTCTATTCTTTTTACTTTTTCATCAGTTTCAGTTGTAAATTCTTCTAAAACATCAACTACATTATATTCTAATTCATCTGTATTAATTTTTTCACTAATATTAGAATCGCTTATCTTTGATAATAGTGAAATAATTTGTTCTTCTAACTCTGATTTTTTAGTTTTTAATTCTTCTATTTTATTATTGTTTTTATTAATTTCAATAGAAAAAATTTCTTCATGTAACTCTTTTAATTCTTCTAATTTTTTTATATCATTATCTATGTTTTCTGGATCTTTTCTCATTATAGATTTTTTAATTTTTGAATATTTTGAATGTTCTAACTTTATTTGAATAGCTAGTGGAACACTCATAAGTAAACCACATGACATGATACATTTTAAAATTAAAGAATATGAGCTATTAAAAACTAAGCTAAATCCTTTTAATATTAAAGCTAACATTAAAATAGATATCAAACAGCAAGTAACTATATTATAAATACTCTTTTTTTCATTTTCTAAATTACATTTTTCAAGTTCTATCATTCTCTTATCTTTCTTCTTTTGTTCAAGTTCTGTTAATATGTTACATTTATCTTTTGTAATCATATCATTGTTTGATTGTAACATGTTTATATCATTTAATGTTTTTTCTAAATCTTCTTTCAAATTTATTAATTTTTCTTTATCTTCTATTTTCATAATACACCTCAAGTGAATAGTAGTCTAACACATTTATCTTATATTGTCAATAAATTTTGAAAAACAAAAATCTAAGTTATTCACTTAGATCTGTTAGTTCTTGATTTAACATTTGATATTTACTATTTATTTTTTGAGATGGTGATGCCTCTAGTGAGTACCAACCTTTTTTAAACATTGCCTCAAAAACTTCTCTTTGAAGATTTGCATATTCATCAAACATACATTTATATTGATTATATAAATTTTCATTACTTGCTTCTGTTAAAGCAATCGCATAGTTTTTAACCATTTCTTTTAAAGATGATAGTAATGCATTCATATAATCTTTATCATTAAGTTTCATACCTTTTGCAACTTCTGTTTTTGGGTTACTAATTTGATTATTATTCATGTGTTCCTCCATTATTTAAAATATTTAATATTTTATTAAGATTACCTTCAAATATGTTTGATGCTTTATTTAAAATGTTTTTTAACTCTTCATCAGTAACTGAATTAATTGAATTATATGTAGATTTATATGCTCCATAAGTCCAGTTAAACATATCAGATAAATAGTCTAAATCTTTACCACTAATTATATCAGGTACTTGATCATAAAATTGATTCATAAATTTCTCCTCCCATTATATACTTAACAAAAATGAAAAACTTTATACAAAATATATGTATAAAGAATTTTGTTATAAGAATTTTTTTAATTCTTCTACTGCACCTTCTTGCATATTTACATACTCTTGAACTAAACTATGAACTTCTTTATCAGTTGATTTATGATTTAATAATTTTCTTCCCTCTATTATTCCCATGTTAGTTCCTTGCAATAATAATTCTGCTATTTTAGAGTTACTTTGATCTGTAATTGTTTTCATTTGAATACCGTACCAAGTCATAGCCTTATTCATGGCATTTGTTTCATGTGGCTTTTTTTCACTATACTCAGGATATAATTCACATATTTTATCAGATATTTTTTTATATTCATCATACTGATTATTTAATACTTTTCTAAAATCTGAATCTTCTACTTTGCTCATAATAAAGTCTATCGCATCCATACCCATACAAGCACCTTTATTAAGTTCATCTAATACATTTACTTCATTTTCATTATCCATATTTATCCTCCCTTTTTATAATGGAAGATAATTTTTAAAATATACAAATTAAAAATAAATATGTGCATTTTAACACATACTATTTTTTCTTTAATACTTTCTCTTCATCACATAAAACTAATCCTGTTAATTTAGCGAATGCTTCATTTGTAGAACTATCTAAAATATTTCCAATATCATAAGTATATCTCATAATATTTAAAACATCTTGTTCTGTTAATAAATCACTTGATTGTATACTATTTAAAGGTTTACAATCTCTTGGAAGATATCCGACTTTGCCATCTAGGATACATTTAGTAAATCCATGAATTGGTGTAATAAAATCTTCTGCATAATCTAGAACACATGGAACAATCTGTTTTCCATAATTTTTCCCATTTTCATCTAAATCTAAATATGTAAATTTTCCATCATTAGAAACTATTGCGGTAGATAAGTTATTTGGAATTATTTTATCATATAGGTATGGAACGACCATTACTTCACTATAAGGAATAAACCTATCCATTTTATCTTTTAAAAATTTAACTACTCCCCATTTAGCTTTAACAGTTGTATTTTCATAATCATTAGCTTTATTTTTATCATGGTTATAATCTGAGAATAATCTAATATCACTCACTAAATCACATACTGCATAGTGATCATCACCTAAAGGTTGAATACCATAATATTGATGTGAGATTACATCTCCATATTCATTTTTTAATACATATCTATAATCTTCTTTATGACAATGTCTATTACCATCAATCCCTATATATTCTGTTTTAACTTTTTCATTTACTATATCGTAGTCTTTCAACATGCTTACATCTCCCCTAATAAGATTATATCATTTATTTTTATTAAATTGTATAAATTTATATTAAATTTTTAATTTTAAATAAAAAGAAAAAGTAACAATTATTACTTTTCATTTTGTTTATGCATTGTTTTTACTAATCTTGGTCCTTGTTCTGTTTCTGATAAAGTAACTTCTTCATCTAACATAGACTCTACTTGTAATCTTTCTAAATTATCATTAGTAACATTCTCAGTACGTGATAGTTTAATTTCATCAACAACTTTTTGTATGTTTTCATCTGCTTCGCTCATAAATGGATATACTGTAAATGTTTTATCTTGTGCTTCTTCTAAAGTCATCTTTTCGTAAGTGTGTATTACACTATAATCTTCATTCTTAAATTGAACTCTACTAACAGGACTATTAGGATTCGGAATACCAATAATCGCAACATTTTTTCCATCTACTTTACCTATTCTATATGAATAAGTAGTTGCTTCATTTAATCTTTTTACTTCATCTAATGTGTAATCGAGTGAGATTAATGGTTCATAATATAATGAAGTTAATCCATGATCTACAACGATTGGTCTTTTTCCAATAAATCCGAAAAATTCTTTCTCGTCTTTTTTTGATGCTGTGAAAGTAGTAAATGCTAATTTTTGTAATTTACCTTCCATCTTAGCATATTGTTCTTTTTCCTTTTCAGTCATAGGAACAATAGCTTCTTTAATTTGTGGATCATTCATTACAGATTTTTTAAGTTTAGCACCCTTTATGCTAGCATTTATCAAATTAATACCAGGTAGAAGCAATAAAACAGCACCTTCAATTTTTTTAGCTAAATTAAGTTTTTGTTTTTCTTCTGCTTGTTTCTTTTGAATTTCATCTAACACACTTTTTTCAATTTTATAACCATTTTTTGAAATTTCTAAAACTGAATCAAGTTCAGCATTAACAGTTATAACAACACTACCTATAATAGTAGCAAGTTCTCCAACAATTCCTAAAAATATAATCATATAAACCTCCCTACCGCATTAATATAACACATCTAGTGGTTGTTGTCAATTATTAAAAATTATACAAAATTACAATTCCATATTATTCGTTATTTGGTAAATTCCTAGCCCACTCTTCTAATCTTTTTATAGTTTCTTTGCATTCATTATCAAGTTCAATTACTGTCTTAAATTCGATATCACTATCATCTTTAAATGTTGAGAGAATGTAATATAAAGCATTCCCAATTAATGTAAATCCTTCTGGTAATTCTTTAAATTCATAATTTTTTTCAAAACTTAAAATGATAGAACTATTATCATTTTGTTCAACTACTTTTCTTATTTTATTTTTAGTTAAATCATTTATTTCTAAAAGTTTTTCATCGATAAGGCCTTGTACTAGTAGTCCTATAAAAAGTGGACTAGATATATCGGCTGTACTAGCATTTTCTACAAAATAACCTTTTTTATTTAGTAAAGATACTGTATTTGCAAGTGAAGTATTTACTAAAATTAAATTTTCTGGATTTTCAATTTCAAATGTTTTTGCATTTAAAGATGTATAACCATTTGTTTTTATATTTTCATGTATCATAAATAGCCTCCTTTATCCTTAATAAATATATATTTTTTAATATAAATGAGTTATTTATAACTTTTTTGTTAAACTTTTAATAACATCTTTTTTATCTTCAAGAGTTTGTAATTGTTTAAAAAGAGTTTTAAATGGAGCACAAAAATCATATATTCTTGAACCAGACTGACGTATATTAATTGAAATGCAATAAGGTGCTTTAGGAAATTCACCATCAAATTTATCAAATGTTAAAATTATTTCATCTTCCTTTTTTATTATTTTTAATACATTTGGGCATTTAATAGGATAAGCATCACATAACACTGTAATAATGCCATTTTGAACTAAAGATTGATACCAAGATGTACTTCTTTCAGATTGCATTCTTTCCTTAACACTTTTTAAACTTTCATCTTCTCCAAGTACATTACCATTTATTATATCTTTATAAAGTTTATCAAATATAAAATACACTTCTCCTTGATTAGTAGAAATACTAAAAGAAATGTTAGATATTTTTCGATAATCTTCATATTTGCAAGATAAGTTTACATCATCTCCAGTTTGATAAATCGATAAAACTTTTTCATCTTCTACTAAATCGATATCAAAAGAATTATAATCATTACTAAATTTTTTTACTTCCATACAACCTCCAACAATATAATAGTATTATAACTAAAAATTACTTAATCCCCTTTTACAACTATGTATTTTCTAAATTAGCAAATATTAATTTAGTTTCAATTAAATATTTATATTATTCATCATTATTTTTAATATTCCAAATTCTTTAATCAAATATAATTAAAAAGTTAGTTTAGTATTTATCTAGTATTCTTAAGAAATATAGACAATTTTTAACTAACTATAATATATTATAAAAATCTATTTAAAAATTTTAGCAATTTCTTTCATACTTTTTCTTTGTTCAGCTTTTAACTTAGCTATTTGATTATCTGATAATGGTACATTCCCTTTAATATAAGCATAATATAAATTTTTTTCTTGGAGTAATTTAGTTGGATATATTTCTCTTTCATCAAAACCATTTCTATATAAAGAATCTATTGACATTTTAAACGTTAAATACGTTGATAAATCATTAGCTTTGTTAACTTTTTCTTCTATTTCAATGATGTTATAAATGGTAGGAGTTATCAATCGAATGATATCTTCTTTAGAAATATTACCATTTTTATCCAATTGTATATCAAGTTCTTTCATTAAATGTTTAATAGATAAAGACTCTTTATTTCCTATTTTTTCTATAATACTTAATAGTAATATAGCTTTACTTCTTACAATGTTTAAATATTTATTAAAATATTCTAATGTATAAGGTTCAAATTGGTATCTTTCAATAGCAATATCATCAGCAAATTTTTGACTTAATTCTTCTATTTCTTTATCTGTTAATGGTTTATAAGTTCTAAAAGATATCTCTTCATTATCTGAATCATTCTTTTTCTTTTTCTTACTTTTTTCGTAATCTAATTCTCTTTTTTCAATTCTTTTCTTTAGTTCTGGATTTTCTTCTTCTAATTTCTTTTCAAAATATTCTTTTATTTGTTCTTCTGAAACAACAATCTTTGCATTGTTAATTTCATCTTCGATATCACATATTTTTTTCTCTAATATATTTTCTAAAATCGTAATAATATATTTAGGATTATAGTATTTAGTATTTGCATTTTCAAAATAAGGTTCTAAATTCAAATTCATCATAAAATCAACCGTCCTTCTAACTCATTATATCACAAAATCAGAAACTTTTTTAATTTAATATTTAAAATTTAAAAATTTAGTGTATAATAATACTCATCAAGGGAGGTATGGTTATGCGAAAAGTAGAAGAGATAAAGAGTGCATTAACATTTTATACACAAGCAAATAAATTAAAAACTACAATTATAGATAAAATTAATAATTATAGTGTTGCCGATAACATTTTTGGAAGTATGGTACTTGCAATAGCGATGGATTCAGAATTTAAGGAAACTGATAACATCGGAAAATTACTTAGAATGATGTTATTAGATGATTTTTCAAGATTAAATCCAAATTATAATTTTGAGGATTCTTTAAAAAGAGGAAAACAATATAAAGCTGAAATAGATGAAGCACGTTTATTACAAACTAAAGAATCTAAACTTATCTTTAAATATAAAATGTTAGATTTCTCTTTAACTAAGTTAATTTCAGAACAAGAAAATTCATTAGAATATTCAGATTTACTAAAAGAAGGTGTTAAGATTTTTATGCCTAAAGATTCTAAAGAATATTCTAAATATGAAGAAATTTTTAAGTTTTATTATCTTAATTTTAGGTTAAAAAATAAAGTTAGAAGTGGATGGGATAGTAAACATTGGAATATCAATTCAAAAAGAATAGAAAGAATATCAGAACATGTTGTAGGGACAATTGCTTTAGCAGTAGCAATGTATTCAGAATTTGATTATAATGATCAATTAGATTTTGATAGAAATATTGAAATAGATGAAATTATTAAACTTTTAGCTATTCATGAAATTGGAGAAACATTAATTGGAGATATAACGCCTTTTGATGGAATTACACCTGAACAAAAGAAAGAAATTGAACATAATGCGATTGTTGATGCGGTTGGTAATTTAAGTGACAAAAAAAGATTAATAGAAATGCTTTTTCAATTTGATGACCATATTACTAACGAAGCAAAATTTGCTTATTTCTGTGATAAAATGGAAGCTGATTTACAATCTAAATTTTATCAAGATAGCGGATTACATCATTCTTTAGATGATCAAAGTAATAATTGTGTCTTTAAAAGTACAAAAGTTCAACAAATGTTAAAAAATGGAGCTCAAACTGCATTTGATATTTGGTATGGATGGGATGTAAATATATATAAAGATAGTCATGCATTTAAAGAATTTGATAATATGCTAAAAGTAATAAGGGATAACAATTTATTTACCTTAGATAATGGTGTTATTAAAGAACAAATAGAGCTTTCTAAAAAAGAACATGAATTTTTAGTTGATAAGTTGGGAAAAGTAATCAAAAAATTATTTAAAGATGATAACGTTGATTGTGTTTATATAACAAATTATCAAAGCGAAGATAATGATAAAGGATCTATTTGTTTAGTGGTTCTATTAAATGATAATGCTTACTATTTAGATTATGAATTATTATTAGATAAAATTAACAAAGATTTTGAAAAGAATAATATTACTTACGTTACAGTAAACTTTGACTATGATTATGTTGATAATTATTCTGTAATTGCAGGAAAAACAAGTATTCCTTTACAGTCAATTGCCCAAGTTCACAAAGTTAAAAGACTACCTGAATCAAGTATAATATTTGATAAAAGTGGTAAAACAACAGAAATAAGAAATAAAATGAAACAATATAGTCATTTAGATTCGTTATATTTAGTTGAATATAAGCCACCTATAGATAAAGCTTTAACACTTAAATAAACAAAATTTAAAAATAAATTTTAACTTAAATGCCAGTAATGGCATTTTTTATATTTTAATCAAGTTTTCGCTTCTACAAAGAGCAATTTCAAGTAGTAACTACCCTACTTGTTTTTTTATTACTATTTACAAAAAGTTGTTGTTTTTCAATCAACTTATGATATAATAAATAGCTACTAGGAGGAAATATATGAAAAAATTAGATAAAGAAATGCAAATGATAGCAGTCGAAAAAGTTTTAGAAGAAATGCAAAAAGCTGAAGAATATGTAAAAAGTTGGAATGCTAGTTGGTATGAAGAATTACTAGATGCACATTGTTTAAAATTACATTATAGAATTTGTGAAGCTGATGTACGAGATATGGAAAATAAATATGGATTAAGATATAGATTAGCAAATGCTTTTTATTCTGAAGAAAGTATTGGAATACCTCTTAAAAAAGAAATCTTAAAAGGAAATAGTACAATTACTGGAGAAAAAGACATAAATTTTGAATGTGAATTTGGAAGAATTGATTGGTATGCGATGACATCTCATAAATCAAATAGATACTTTTCTTTCAATAACAATGGACAAATTAATTTTTCAAAGGAATCAAAAAAAAGAATAACACAACAAAATTCTAGAAAAATATCTTATAATACAACTTTTAATGTTTTATCGAATGATTTTAGTATAGATATTACACTTTCTAAATTAAATCAAGATTTGAGAAAAAAACCTATATCTGATTACATTTCAATTGTTTTAAATGGAAATGTTCTAACAAAAAAATTTAATAATATAGAAATTATTGAGGACTTAAATACTCGCATGAAATTAGTAAAAATATTAAAAGAATATGATAATCGAGATAGTAAAAATAATACTTCAATAATTTTTGAGGCCACTTTAAACCCTGATGAAAACTTAGAAAGGGTTACATTTGAAATTAACACACATAAAGGTAATGGAAAAATAAATGGTACTTACAGATTTGATTTAAGTAAAGAAAAAGGAATGAGTGCAAATTTTTATTCTAGAAAAGGAATTAAAATTGATATGACAACAAATCCTATATTATTAGAAATTGCAAATAATTTGTTATTACTCGCATCTAATAATAAAAATAGTGGAGATATAATTATTTCTAATTTTGCGACTTCTACACAAAATGCTATTGCAAAAAATTTAAGTCAAAGAGTTATTAGTTTTGATTCTTCTAATTTTAACATAAAAGCTATAAAACAATCTGAAGTAGCAGTAATAGAACTATTAAAAACTATAAAAGGTGAATTACCTTTAGCTGGTTTGGTTGAACGAGTTGATAATTGTTTAGAACTTATTAATAAACAGAATGATTTAGAAATATATGGTACAACTAAAACATTAAAACTTAAAGCTAATAATTAGTATTTAAAAGAAGATTTTAAGCATTATTAATCAAAATCTTCTTTTTCTATTAC
>CANROP010000006.1 GCA_947632265.1 uncultured Bacilli bacterium | reverse complement strand
TAATACTAATCAAATAAAGCCTATGCTTGAAAATCAAACATAGACTTTATTTAAAAAATTCTCATGCGTTTATCCTGCATATAGATAAAAAACATCTATCTTTTTTTTTACTATTTTGATATAATTGATATGATGATAGAGTGTGATGATATGAATAATAATAAAGGACAAGCACTAGTAGAGTTCATAATTATTTTACCTATTGTATTATTACTAATTATTTCTATTATAGATTTTGGTAACATAATATTAAAAAGTTATTCACTTGAAAACGATTTAGATATAGTTACTGATATGTATATGGAAAATGATTTAGATAATATAAACAATTATGTTTTAGATAAAAATATAAATATTAGTTATGATAAGAAAGATAAATTTTTAACGATAAATTTAAGTAAAAATATTAAAATTTCTTCTATATTAATATCTTTAATGCTAGGTAATAATTATGATGTAAAAGCTAGTAGGACAATTTATATAAATGAATAATAAAGGTCAGGTATTAGTAATATTTGTTATAATTATTCCAATACTTCTATTACTAGTCACACTCACAGTTGATTTAGGACTTTTATATAAAGAAAAACAAAGTATAAGCAGTAATACAAAGTATGCAGTAAAATATTATTTAGATAATATAGATAATCCTAATATAACTAGCGATACTAAAGAATTATTAAACAAAAATATAAGTGATATTAAAATAAATATAAATGATACTACTGATTATGTAGAAATAACAGTATCAAAGGTTTGGAATAGTTTAAGTATAAAAAAAGATGAAGAAATAATTATTACATATAGAGGTATAAAAGGTAGTAATCAAATAATAAAAGGGTGATAGTATGGCTTTAAATAAGGCAAAAGTAATTACAGTTACATCAGTAAAAGGTGGGGTAGGTAAGACTACAACAGTTCTTAATTTAGCTGGAATATATTCTAGATTAAATAAAAGAGTGTTAGTAATAGATTTAGATTTTTACTCTGGAGACATCGCACCTATTTTAAATATAAATTATAAAATGGATATATATAACTTATATGAAGATGTAAACAATAAAAATTTTGATTCATTAGATGATTATATAACTAGTTATGATGAAAATATAAAAATATTACCAGCTCCTAAGGATCCTAGGTATGCAAGAAAGATAGATAGTTCTATTTTAAATTTCATACTATATAAAGCATCTATGAAGTTTGATGTAATACTTATAGATACAAATCATATATTAACAGATATAAATTTATTCTCATTTGATTATAGTGATATGATCTTATATATCCTTAATAGCGATTCTATGAATTTAAAGAATATGAAGACTATGGTTTCTATATTAAATAATATGGGTAAATTAAATTATAAAATAATCTTAAATGACTCTAATAATAAAGGTAAAAGCTATTACAATAAATATGATATAAAAAATATAATAAATAAATCTATAAATTATATTATACCTAGTAATTTTTATATAAAAAATATAGATAGATATATTATAGAAGGCAAGATATTAACGCTAGATAAAAATATTTATAAAAAATATAAACATGCTATGAAGATATTTAATTTAATAGCCTTAGATTTATTAAATGAAAGTACAGGTGATTAATATGGAGAAAAGTTTTGTAGATGAATTTGAAGTAAAAGAAACTCCTATTAATTATAATGATGTTCCTGATTATGAGACATTCGCAAATAAAGAATTGTTAGATGAATTAAGAAATAAAATTATACAAAATTTGATCGATAACAGTAATAGTAATCAAATAGAAACAGGTTATGTAAAATCTCAAATAGATAAAACATTAGAGGGCTATGACCTTAGTATGGTCGAAAGAAATTATATAAATAATTTAATAGATAATGAAATAAATGGTTATGGGCCAATTACTGAATTGTTAGAAGATCCTAGTATAACTGATATAATGGTAAATGGAACAAATGAAATATATATAGAATTAGATGGTAAAATTGTAAAAGATGATAGTGTTTCGTTTATAAATAATGACCATATAATAAGAACTATACAAAGATTAATTCAACCTATAGGAAGAACGATTGATACAGCAAACCCAATGGTGGATGCGCGTATAAGTGATGGATCTAGACTTAATGCGATAATAGAGCCCTTAAGTTTAAATGGTCCAGTACTTACAATACGTAAATTTAGAAAAGAACTTGTTACTATTGATGATTTTCTTAGAAATGGAACTATGACTCCATATATGGCAAGATTTATAGAAGCATGTGTAAAAAGCAAAATGAATATCATAGTATGCGGAGGTACTGGTTCAGGAAAAACTACATTACTTAATATTATGTCATCTTTTATAGATGATAATGAACGTATTATTACTATAGAGGATGCAGCAGAATTAAAATTAAAGCAAGAACATGTTATCTCACTTGAAACTAGGAATGCAAACTATGAAGGTTCTGGAGATGTAACTGTTAGAGATTTAGTTATCAACTCACTACGCATGAGACCTGATAGAATAATAGTTGGAGAAGTTCGTGGAAAAGAGTCATTCGATATGCTTCAAGCTATGAATACAGGACATGAGGGTAGTATGACAACACTTCATGCTAACAGCCCTAAAGATTCATTAAATAGGCTTGAGACAATGGTACTTATGGCTGTTGAAATACCTATAAAAGCAATTAGAGAATATATAGAAAATGCGATAGATATAGTAATAAACATATCTAGACTTACAGATGGTAAGAGAAAAATTACAAGTATATGTGAAGTAGTTGGATTTGATGGAGATGAAATTAAACTAAACGAAATATTCGCATTCAATCAAACTGGTGTAACTAAAAATGGAGAAGTAATTGGAGAATTTGTTTTAAATAAAGCAACTCCAAAAATATACGATAGATTAAAATCACGTGGAATAGATAATTTAACAGATATATTTGAATAGAGGTGAATCATGGAAGAAGGATTTAATATAAATAATATTGATATTACAAACGAAGATGTAGTAGTTACTTTTACTCCTTCTTCTCGTGTTCGTAATTATTCATATAGAATAATAAAAAATAATTCGTATGGAGAATTTGTTAATATTGATAATAACGAAAAAATAGACATAAAATTAAGTGATACAGGTACATATAAAATAGAGATAACTACTTACAATTATTATGGAGTAAGCGATGTAATTTTAAGTGGTAATTATGTAATCGATAAAGATGCCCCTGTATTAAATATAAATACTAAAACATTCAAAATAAAAAAAGGTAATTCTTTAAATTTTATGGATGGAGTAAGTGCGAGTGATGCAGTTGATGG
Organism: uncultured Bacilli bacterium; assembly: GCA_947632265.1. Lineage (GTDB taxonomy): Bacteria > Bacillota_I > Bacilli_A > RF39 > UBA660 > UMGS1613. Next base: position 28,572 of record CANROP010000006.1, on the reverse strand, counting down.
AGATTTAACAAATTTTATAACTACTAATATAGATGAAATAAACTTAAATAGTACAGGAGTAAAAACTTTAAAATATAGTGTAAGTGATAAAGCAGGTAATGTAGTAACAAGTGTCGCTTATATAACAGTAAAACCTGATAATACAAATTTAATAAGAATTGGTCAAATAAGTATTTCATTTATAACAATATTACTAATAATATTATTATTTAAATATATTAGAAGTGTTATGTTAGAAAGAAGATTTTCTAAATACACAATAAATTCAGTAAAAAATAAATCAATTTCTCTATTAGATAATTTATATATTCAATATAAAAAGTTTATTGAACACTTTAGTAAAATGTTATCTAAATCATCATTCCTATTAAAAAGAGCACATAAATATAGTAAATATAATGATGCTTTCGATTTAAAAGATGATGACAATATGAAGTTTATGGCTAATAAAATAGTACTTGGAATTGTTTATTTAGCTATTATCGCATCTTTAAGATTATTACAATCAGAAGTTATAGGAATATTAGAAATATTAATAGCTTTTATAATAGGATTTTACGTTTTAGATATTATATATATTTATAAATATTCAAATTATAGAAAAAAGATAGAAAACGATTTATTACAGGCTATAATAGTTATGAATAATTCTTTTAAAGCAGGTAATAGTATCACTCAATCAATAGAAATGGTTTCACTTGAATTAGATGGACCAATAGCTAAAGAATTTAAAAAGATTAGTTTAGAATTATCACTAGGTTTAGATTTAGAACTTGCATTCAAAAGATTTTCTGATAGAGTAAAAATAGAAGAGGCAGTATACCTTACTTCTAGTTTATCTACATTAAATAGAACAGGTGGAAATATAATTAAAGTATTTAATACTGTAGAAAAAGCATTATATAATAGAAAAAAATTAAAAGTAGAGTTAAAAGCTCTTACAGGTAGTTCAAGATTAATTATGTATATCCTAGCTATATTACCACCAGGATTTGTACTATTAATAAATACAATTAATAACGAATATTTTCTACCTTTATTTAATAATCCACTTGGTATAACTTTGATTGGAATAATTTTACTTTTCTATATTATGTATATCTTCATAGTAAGAAAAATTATGGAAATTAGGATGTGATAAAATGAGGACTATAATAAAAAAAATATATAGAGATAAAGATGTAAAAACCATACAATCAAAGATAGATATGTTGGGCGATAATACAAAAATTAAATTTGATGCAGCAGCTTTTCTAAACGTTAGAATAATATCTACAACTATCTTAGGTGCTTATTTAGTCTTATTTTCTGGTGTTGAATACTTTATGATACCGTTTATAATTGTTATATATTATTATTTGTTTTATTACTTTTTAATCTTACAACCATTAAAGAAAAGAGAAAGAAAATTAAATATGGAAGCACTCATGTTTTTTGAAATTTTAGCTCTTACTTTAGAATCTGGTAAAAATTTAGAGAATGCACTTAAAATTACATGTTATAATGTAGATAGTGAACTTTCAGATGAATTTAGAAAATGCCTAAATGAAACCAAATATGGTAAATCAATTATGGAGGCATTACAAGATTTAAAAAAGAGAATTCCATCGGAAACTATTAACAATATAATATTAAATATAGAAAAAACAAATGTATTTGGGAATAGTGTTATCGATGTTATGAATACTCAAGTAGATTATTTGAGAGAAAAACAAATATTAGAATTAAAGGGGCAAATTAATAAAATTCCTAATAAAGTAAGTATTATATCTGTTATATTTGTTATACCGCTTATATTACTTATAATACTTGGTCCATTTATTATGGAACTATTATGAGAGGAGACTTTTATGAAATATTATATGGCTGGAATAAAAGGGGCAGGGATGAGTTCCCTTGCGTTACTATTATCTGATTTAGGATATGAAGTAGTTGGTTATGATGATGCGAAAGAACATAGATTTACAGAAGATAAATTAATTGAAAGAGGTATAAAAATATATAGTGAACCTAATGATGAGATGGATGAAGATGCAATTGTTATTTATTCTCCAGCACTTAAACTAGATACACATAGAGAACTTATTAAAGCAACTAATATGGGGCTTAAAATATATGAGTATCAAGATATGTTAGGTAAATTAACAAAAAAATTTAAAACAATTTGTATATCAGGTTGTCATGGTAAGACGACAACTACTTCTATGCTTAGTCATATTATGGAAGATATGGATGGATGTAATTATATAATAGGAGATGGAAGAGGACATGGAGATTTAAAATCTAATAGATTTATATTAGAGTCTTGTGAATATAGAAGACATTTCTTAGCCTATACTCCTGAATATGTAATTATCACAAATATTGAAATGGATCATACTGATTACTATAAAAGTATGGATGATATGGTATTAGCTTATCAAGAGTTTGCAAATAAAGCAGAGAAAATGGTTATAGCATGCGGAGATGATCAATATACTCATTCATTAGAGGTTAATCCTCAAATATATTATTATGGATTAAATGATGATAATGATATAAAGGCGACTGATGTAGAATATAGAAATGATGGAACTAGTTTTGATGTATTTATAGAAGATGATTACTATGGACATTTTGATTTGCCATTATTTGGAAAACATATGCTTCTTAATGCACTTGCAGTAATCGCTGTATGTTATTATGAGAGAATGGATGCTAAAGATGTAGCAAAATCTTTAAAAACATTTAAAGGTGCAGAAAGAAGGTTTAAGGAAACCGTTGTAGGAAATAATGTAATAATAGATGATTATGCACATCATCCAACAGAAGTTAAAGTAACAATAAAAGCTGCAAGACAAAAATATCCAGATAAAACAATAGTGGCAATATTTAAACCACATACATTTTCAAGAGTACAGGATTTTCGAGATGAATTTGCAGATGCCCTTAATTTAGCTGATAAGGCTTATGTTATGGATATAAATTATGATAGAGAAGATCCAAATGATTATCCTGATATTAATGCATATACAATTATAGATAAATTAAAAAATGGAGATTATATCGAAAAAGGAATGGCTGATAAATTATTACAATATGATAATGCAGTGCTTCTATTTATGAGTAGTAAAGAGATATATTTCTTAGAAGATGAATATAAAAAAGCATTAGAGGATAAAATAAACGAAAAATAATATTAGTACGGATGTGATTAGATGAACAAAGAAAAGAAAAAAATAGGATTTAAACTGATTTTATTAAGTTCTATATTATTACCTGGATTACTTACTTTACTAATTATTGGAATTAATACTAAATATTTAATTAGAGTACCATTTTTTATAATTATATATTTTTTAATCGTATTTCTTATGGGTGCTTTAATATATGGAATATATGTATTTCGTAAAAATAAAGCTGCTACAAAAACAAGATTAAAAAAAGGTATAAAAATACTTTTATCAGTTATAGAGTCAATATATATAGTTGGATGTGTTAGTTTCTTATTATTACTTTATGGACCTTATAATAACTTTAGAACATGGCTTGTTACTACAGCTATGCAAACTATGAATCATCAATATTTATGTAAATGGTTCTATAGTAATTCACAAATAAATAAAGTTTTAAGTGAAAATTATGTAATTGAGAGTGGAGATTCAACTGATGAAGATTTGATAACTCATGAAAAAGATAAAGATTATATAGATAAGTATGATAAAGAAATATTAGATGTTAAAGAAGGTACAAAGTATAAAATAATCAAATTAAAAGTAAATGGTCAAAATGCTTATTTAGCTGCAATATATGATCCATCAATGGTTAAGCTTGCTGTTACACAGTCTTTAGGTGAAAAAGGAGAATATGTAACACATATGGCAGAAAGAAATAATGCACTTTTAGCTATAAATGGTGGTGGATTCTATGACCCTGGTAATGCGACTTTAGGTGGTACACCTAATGGTATAACTATTTCAAATGGTAAAATTATGACAAACGGAGAATATGGAAGTACTGGTGGACTTATAGGTTTTACAAAAGATAATACTTTGGTACTACTTAAAAATATAACAGCAGAAGAGGCTATAAATAGAGGAGTAAGAGATGCAGTATCTTGGAGTCCATTTCTAATAGTTAATGGAGAACCATCATTCATAAAAGGTAATGGTGGATGGGGATATGCTGCTAGAACAGCTATAGGTCAAAGAAAAGATGGAATAGTATTATTCTTGGTAGTAGATTCTAATTCGATTAGAACAAGTGGAGCAGATATGGTTGATTTAACTGAAATAATGCAAAGGTATCATGCAGTAAATGCAGCAAATCTAGATGGCGGTACATCTAGTGTAATGGCTTTACCTAAAGAAATTGCTCAAAGTGAATACAATGCACCTTGTACTGATTATTATACAAATTATGCATGTGCGATAAATGATCCAATAGATTCAGAAGGTATACATCAAACAAGATTTATTGCGGATGCTTGGATAGTTGTAGATAAATAAAAATTTGTAAGGTTTCTTACAAATTTTTAATTTTATCTGTATTTTTAAAATTAAGTTTAGCTATATCTTTTAATTTATCAACACCATATTCATTAACTATTTTCTTACCAACTTCATCAACTTTTTCTCCCGCACCCTTAGGTAGTTCTATATTTAAACTTTTAGATAATTTATTAAATTCATTTATAAATATATATCTACTTATTAATGATGCACATGCAACAGATAAGTGTTTATCTTCTCCTTTAGTAAAGAAAGTTATATTCCTAACAACATTACTAGATTCCTTTAAATAACTAAAGTAAACATTAGCTTTAGCAAACTCATCTACTATTATAAAATCATAATTATTAATTCTACTACTTAATTTAAATAATACCTTGTTATGTAAAATAGCTTTAACTTTATTAAGATTTAAATCTTTAGAATAATATTCATTATAATCTTTATTAGAAAGAATCATAGATTCATATTCTATTTCTTTAATAAATTTAGGAACTATTTTAAGGATTTCATCATCGGTTAACTTTTTAGAATCTTTAACTCCTATACTTTCTAGAAAATCAATTTTATCTTTTGGTACATAAGTTGCAGTAACAACTACGGGTCCAAAATAATCACCTGTACCAACCTCATCTGATCCTATACTAGAACTATAATATACTTTAGAATTAACTATATTTTTTTTATTACTATCACTTTTACTCGCACTATTTTTAACATCTACTTTACCACTATTAATTTTTTCTGTACTAATCCAAAAATCACTAGATAAATCAGCATCACTACCTTGAAATACAACCTTACCTGATTCATATAAAGTAATAACAGTATCTCCATCTTTTGCTTGCCATTTAGCATACGGAGGTGTTTTTTCTCTCATACACCAACTTAGTTCTTCCGTCATCATCTCTTGAGTTTTTTCACTTGCTAAAAAAGAAATAACATTATTTTTTTGCATACCATCACCACTTAACATTTTATCACATTTTTAAATAAATTACTTTATTTTTATATATTTTTATAATATAATTATATTGGAGATGATGGTAATGAACTATATAGATATTTTAATAATTATATTTATCGCTTTTGGAGCACTCCTAGGATTTAAGAGAGGATTTACAAGAGAACTACTATCTCTTATCGGTATATTTGTAGTATTAATATTATCATTTATACTAAAAAATCCTGTAAGTGTATTTTTATATAATAATCTTCCATTTTTTACATTTGGTGGAATATTTAAAGATATTACAGTTTTAAATATATTAGTATATGAAGTCTTAGCCTTCTTTATAGTATTCTTTGTATTATCAATTTTACTAAAAATATTATTTATGGTTACTAAAATATTTGAAAAAATATTAAATTTAACGATAATACTTGGAATATTCTCTAAAATATTAGGAGCACTCGTAGGAATTATTAAGCATGTAATATATGTATTTATAATATTATTTATATTAAAATTACCTACAATAGATGTAAAAGAAGTAGATTCATCAAAAGTAGGTAATTGGATTTTAGGAAATATTCCTATATTATCTGACGCATGTAACAAAACTATATCAGTATTTAATGAGATATTAGAACTAAAAGAAGAGTATAAAACAACTAATAATGTAGATGAATTCAATCAAAAAGCACTTAATTCAATGATTGAAAAAGGGGTAATTACTAAAGAGAACGTACAAACTTTAATAGATAAAGGAAAAATTAAGAATGTTACAATTAAATAGTGTATACATTTGTAAACAATTAGATAAAAATTTATTTAAAAATAACAATATAAAAAAAATATTTAAAAAATATGACTATAATAGTCGTAAAAAATATTGAAAAAATTTTTCTCTGTGGTAAAATATAAATATGTGATAGAGTTTAGATAATACGAGGAGTGATTTTAATGACTACAATAACTGCAATTTCAGAATTTTTAACATCAAATATATATTTATATATTTGTATCCTATTAGGACTTGCAATCTTATCTACAATATTATTTATAATTGCTGGTAATCAAAAGAATAGGAAAAAAATAAAAGATGATTTTGTTGAGGCGACAAAACTTGAAGAAGAATTAGAAAACGATAATAAGGAATCTACAAATGAACTTGAAAATATACTAAAAAAGATGCAGGAAGATATAAATGTAACACCAGAAGACGTAGTTAAAAAATTTGAAGAAGAACAAGAAGAAAAAGCAATAATAAGTTACCAAGAATTAGTAGATAGTGTAAAAGCTGGAAAAATTGAAATAGTAGACGATGAAGAATCTGATATAGATTTCGTTAAAAGTTTAGAGCTATCAGATGAACAAGAACCAATAATGGCAATAGAACCTACTGAAGAGAAAAAAGTTACACCAGAAATGGTTAGAGAAGCAATAGAAACTATTTCAAATGATTCTGTAAAAGAAGAACCTAAGAAATTTAAAAATAGTGACTTTATATCTCCAATATATGGAGTTATGAATAATACTTTAGATTATCCAAGAGTTAGAAAAGCAGAAACATTACTCGATATTATGAATACAAGAGATTATAATGAACTAACTAAAGAAATAGAAAGACAAGAAGAATTTTTAAAAGCACTTAAAGAATTTAGAAATAATTTACAATAATTAAATTTAAAAATCGTATTTTAAAATTAAATATGATTTTTTTATATAAAAAAATGCCAGTAATGGCATTCATATCAAAATTATTTTGCTTCTACTATCAATTTGATAGCTGTACGTTCATCACCATCTATTACTATATCAGTAAAAGCTGGAATACATACTAGGTTTTTACCTGAGGGTGCTACAAAACCTCTCGCAATCGCAATTGCTTTTATTGCTTGATTAAGTGCTCCTGCTCCTATTGCTTGAATCTCTACACTTCCTTTTTCTCTAAATACATTTGCAAGTGCTCCAGCAACTGAATTAGGATTTGACTTAGTTCCTACTTTAAGTGTTTCCATAATAATTAATTCCTCTCTTTCTATACTAAAATATATTCACTAAAATAAAAAAAAATTCATGATTGAAAAATAATATTAATTATAATATAATACTTATGTGATGAAAAATGGATGAAAATATTAAAAGAACTATAATACTTGAAAATTATCAAAATCCTAAAAATAGAGGATTAATAGATGATGATACATATACTTTAATAAATACAAATAGTAAAAGTTGTATAGATCAAGTAGATTTGCAATTAAAAGTAAAAAGTGGTATAGTAGTTGACATTAGATTTGATGGAGAAGCATGTGCTATATGTACTAGTTCAACTTCAATTATGATTAATACATTAATAGGTAAAACTATAGAAGATGCATTAAAAATAATCGATAATTTTGAAAATATGATAAATGAAAAAGAATATGATGCAAAGTTAATTGAAGAAGCTATAGTATATGAAGATATATCAAAGCAACCAAATAGAAAAAAATGTGCACTTCTAACATGGGAAGGAATAAAGGAAAAATTAGAGAGGATCGAATAATATGAATATAGATGAAAGATTTAAAATAACTGAGATGTATATTTGCCCTTTTGAGAAAGTAAATAATATATTTAAACCAGATTTAAGTTATCCTATTAGAACTTGTGTTATAGATGAAGAAAAAAAGATAGCTGTTGATATAGAACACTATTTATCATACGATTATATAGAAACTATGAATAATCTCTATTTTAAAGGCGATGCATATAAAAGAATAGAACCAGGAAAAAGGGTAGCTATATTTCCAACTATGTTATTTGAAGTCGATGAACGTTTATTAGAAAAATCTAAATCAATTATATCAGATTTAAAAAATAATAAAGAATTTAAAAATGGTAATTTAGTATGCGATAACGATACATATTTAATGTTTATAAATATGGATAAACAAAAGAAAGAAAATTCTATAGCAAACAAAATATTAAAAAAAATAAAAAAGAAATAAGCAATTTCTTTTTTTCTGTTCAATTTTTTAGTATAATATTAATGTATGAAAGGATGTTTAAAAATGAGAAAAGGCATCAATAAATCAAGAGTTATTGAAATATCAAAAATAAAAGGAGAACCTAAATGGATGAGAGATTTCAGAGTTAACTCATACCTAAAATTTGATAAACTCCCTAATTCTTCCTTTGGTCCAGAACTAAAAATAAATTTTGATGATATAACATATTATAAAAAAGTTGGAGAAAATTCTTCTAGTTGGGATAAAGTACCAGTTGAGGTTAAAGATACATTTAATAAATTAGGCATAATAGAAGCTGAGCAAAAATATTTAGCTGGTATAGGAGCACAATATGAAAGTGAGTCTATTTACCATAATATGTTAAAAGAATTAGTAGATAAAAACGTAATATTTTGTGATACAGATACTGCACTCAAAACTTATCCTGATTTGTTTAAAAAATATTTTAATAAATTAGTTAAATATGATGAAAATAAATATACTGCACTAAATGGAGCAGTATGGAGTGGTGGAACATTTATATATGTACCTCCTCATACAAAATTAGATCGACCTCTTCAAAGTTATTTTAGAATAAATAGTGTAAATATGGGTCAATTTGAAAGAACTATAATAATAGTAGATGAAGATTCAGAATTGCATTATATGGAAGGTTGTACAGCTCCAACTTATTCAACAGATTCACTTCATGCTGCAGTAGTTGAAATATATGTTGGAAAAAACTCTAAATGTAGATATACAACTATTCAAAACTGGTCTAATAACGTATATAATTTAGTAACAAAAAGAGCTATAGTAGAAGAGAATGGACTAATGGAATGGATAGATGGAAATATAGGATCTAAAGTAAATATGAAATATCCTGCATGTATATTAAATGGTAAAAATTCTAAAGGTAGATGTATTTCTATTGCAGTAGCAACTAAAGATCAAATCCAAGATGCAGGAGCACGTATGATACATCTAGCTCCTAATACTACAAGTGAAATTATAAGCAAATCTATAGCTGCAAACGGTGGAGATGCGACATATAGAGGTAAAGTTAAAATAACTGAAAAAGCAGAAAATTCAAAAAGTACTGTAAAATGCGATACTATATTATTAGATGATTTATCTAGAAGTGATACAATACCTACTAATTTAGTTTGCAATAACAAATCTATAATAAATCATGAGGCAACAGTATCTAAAATAAGTCATGAAAAATTATTCTATCTTATGAGTAGAGGACTTACAGAAGAAAAAGCAAAAGAATTATTGATAATGGGATTTATAGATAGATTTAGAGAAGAATTGCCTATGGAATATGCGGTTGAATTAAACGCACTTTTGAAAAATTATTTTTAAAATACTAAAAATGATTTTTTTTATGCTTAAAAATGCAGAATTTAAATTTCTGCGCGCAGAAATTTAAATTCTGCAAAAAAACATAAGCAAAACGTTAAAAACGCGCATTTGATTTAAAAAATCAAGTGTGTTATTATGTGTGTCGAAAGGAGGTATTAAAGTTGCTTAATCATGCAGTATTAGTAGGAAGAATAGTACAAGAACCAGAATTAAAAGATACAGAAAAAGGTAAAGTAACAAACATTACTTTAGCTGTTCCAAGATCTTTTAAGAACGTCAATGGCGAGTACGATACTGATTTTATATCATGCGTATTATGGAAAGGCGTAGCTGAGAGTACTGTTCAGTATTGCAAAAAAGGAGATCTAGTTGGGATTAAGGGCAGAATCCAAACTAGAAATGTCGAATTAGATGACGAAACACATAGACAATATGTTGAAGTAATAGCCGAAAAGGTTACATTTTTATCTAGTAAAAAAGCAGAAGAATAAAGCAATGGGGCATCGAAAGATGCTCCTTTATTATAGACTTTATTCTATTAATTTGATACAATAATATAGGTGATGATATGACAATTATTGATGTAATAAATAAAAAAAGATTAAATATGGAATTATCTAGAGAAGAGATAGAATTTGCCGTTAATGGTTATGTAGATGGAACTGTTTTAGATTATCAAATGAGTTCATTATTAATGGCTATTGTGTTAAATGGAATGACTACTAGAGAGACTATAGATTTAACAGATGTAATGTTAAATAGTGGAGATAGGATAGATTTAAGTAGTATTGATGGTATAGTTGTAGATAAACATTCAACAGGTGGTGTAGGCGATAAAGTTACATTAGTTTTAGCTCCTCTTTTAGCTTCTTTAGGAATTAAGATTGCTAAAATGAGTGGGAAAGGCTTAGGTCATACAGGTGGAACTATAGATAAATTAGAATCTATACCTGGTTTTGATACAAAGATAAGTTTAGATAAATTTATAAAACAAGTAAACGATATAAATATAGCTATCGTTGGTCAAACAGGTAACTTAGTACCTGCAGATAAAAAAATATATGCATTAAGAGATGTTACAGGTACTGTAGAATCTATACCACTTATTGCTTCTAGTGTAATGTCTAAAAAAATAGCTAGTGGAGCAGATATAATAATCATAGATGTAAAAGTAGGTAGTGGAGCTCTTATGAAAACACTTGAAAGTGCTAGAGAATTATCAAATATGTTAGTTAAAATAGGTGAATACTATAAAAAGCCTACAGTATGTATAATAACAAATATGGATGAGCCATTAGGATATGCAGTTGGTAATTCACTTGAGGTAATAGAAGCTATTAATACATTAAAAGGTAATGGACCAAGTGATCTACTTGAGGTTGTAATTACTTTATGTTCAATTATAATAGGAGCAGTAAAGAAAATATCTAATACTGAAGCAAAAGAATTATTATTTAAACAATTAAATAACGGGGAAGCATATAAAAAATTTGAACAATTAGTAATAAGTCAAGGTGGTAATTTAGATTTACTAACTACTTCAAATAAAGTGTTTTCAATAAAAAGTGATAAAGCTGGATATATTAATAAAATAGATGCATTAAAATTAGGAGAGATTGCTAAAAAAATAGGAGCAGGTAGAAATACTTTAGATGATGAAATAGATTATGGAGTTGGAATAGTTTTAAATAAAAAAGTAGGAGATTATGTAGAAGTAAATGATGAACTTCTAAAAGTTTATCTAAATGAAAAAGATATAAGTATGGGAGAAATAATTTCTTGCTACAAAATAGAAGATGAAAGAAAAGAGCCTAATGACTTAATATTAGATATAATTAAATAGTGTAAAAAAATGTCAAATTAATGTATATTGCTTGATAATATTCAAAATATATTATATTCTAGTATTAGAGTTTAAGGTAAGGAGGCGAATTTATGATATATCCATCAATAGATAAATTAGTCGATATAGTAGGTTCTAAGTTTTTACTTGTAAATATAGTTTCAAAAAGAGTAAAAGAAATGGATGAAACAGATTACTATCAATTAACTAATTATAAATCAACAAAAAAAATAGGAAAAGCCTTAGAAGAAATTTCTAAAGGAATGATACATATAAAAGAAAAGTAGGGATTAGATGAAAAGATTGAAAGGTTACATTAAAAATTTGTTTAATATAATTGCTTCACCTAGTATGTCGTATTTGCCAGGTAATTTAGCTTTCTTTTTAGTATTGTCAATATTTCCAATACTTACTTTGTTAGGAGTTATTGCTTCAAACTTTTCTATAAATATAGATTCACTTGTAAATGCAATAAATACTACACTTCCAAGTGCGATATCAAGTATACTTGATACATTTATTAGAGGAGAAGGATTTGATACTAATATTGGAATATTTATGATTATTGGTTTTTATCTAGCAAGTAATGGAGCGGATGCTATAATATTAGCAAGTAATAATCTATATGGATTTCCTAATTCTAATTATTTAAAGAGAAGAATTAAAGCAATATTTATAATAATATTAATAATACTTTTAATGATATTCATGTTAGGATTTATCGCATTTGGTAATTTTATATTAAAATTTATATTAAATAACATTAAAGATAAATCTTTAGCAACCTTAATATATAATTTATTTATTATATTAAAATGGCCTTTCGCAATCTTTGTAATATTCTTTAATGTAAAACTTATATATACAATCGCACCAGATTGGAAAATAATGAGTAAACATACGACAAAAGGTGCGATATTTACAACAGTTATATGGATAATATCAGTTCAAGTATATTCATATTGGGTTACAAATTTTTCAAACTATGATTTGTTCTATGGAGGATTATCTAGTATAGCAATGCTTATGTTACTTATGTATATAATATCATTCGTTTTAATTATTGGGATTGCAATAAATGTTAAATCATATGAATATAAAATAGAAGATTAACTCATATTAAAAATGTACTTATAAGTACTATAGACTACTAAATTCTAATGTTAGATTAAGAAAGATAATTCGTTATCTTTTTTAATTTAAATTATAAGTATTAACCTAATAATTATATTTGACAATAATTTACTTTCTATTATATAATCTAATCAGGAGGGTTAATTATGAATTATTTTGATTTTAAAAATTATACTATGGATAAATATGAAAAAATAGAGGATTTTCATGAAGGCTTAGCTAGAGTAAGAAATAAAAATAATGATTGGGGATATATAAATAAAGAAGGAAAGTTAGTAATACCATGTGCTTATAAAGATGCCTGGGATTTTCATGAAGGTTTAGCTAGGGTACGTGGCCCAGTATGGATACATGGTGGACTTAAAATGGAATATGGATATAGTTATATAAATAAAGAAGGTAAAGTAGTATTTTCATGTGAATTTCCTTATGCAGAAGATTTTAGTGAAGGCTTAGCTAGAGTAAGAAGTGAAGATAAAAAGTGGGGATATATAGATAAAAATGGAAAATTAGTAATTCCATTTAATTATATTAAAGCAGGAGATTTTCATGATGGTTTAGCTTCTATTACAACTATTGTAGACGGATTTAACACAGTTGGATATATAGATAAGACAGGAAAAATGGTTATAAACTTATCATTACATTGTTCAGAATTAAATATGAATAATGAAGTTATAAAAATAGAAGCATCAACAAAGGAAGAACTTGTAAATAAAAAGATAGAAGTTATAAAAAACATAAAAGAAGAATTACTAAATACATTAGATTATTTAGAGAATAAATCAAAAGAAGAATTAGATTCATATCAAAAGAGTATAAAATAAAGTTATACTTTTTTTTCATATTTATTTTAATTTGTTTATTATCTTAAAAAGTATGTTATAATAATACAGGAGATGATAAAATGACACCACATATAGAAGCAAAAAATGGTGATATAGCTAAAACTGTATTAATGCCAGGAGACCCTTTAAGGGCTAAATTTATAGCTGATAATTATTTAACTGATGTAAAACTTGTAAATAGTGTAAGAAATATTTACGCATATACTGGAAAGTATAAAGATAAAGAGATAAGTGTTATGGCTAGTGGTATGGGAATGCCAAGCATAGGTATATATTCTTATGAATTATATAAATTTTACGATGTAGATAATATTATTAGAATAGGTTCTGCAGGTTCATATAGTAGTGATATAAAATTATATGATATAATTTTAGTTAATGAAGCTTATTCTAAATCAAGTTATGCTAAAGTACAAGGATATGATTATCCAATTATAAATTCTGATGAGTATTTAAATAATAAAATAAAAGAAACTGCTAGTAGCTTAAATCAAAAAATTATCGAGGGAAGAGTACACTCTACAGATGTATTTTATTCAAATGATGATATAGAAGATTTATTAAACAATAAAAAATGCCTATGTGCAGAAATGGAATCATTCGCACTTTTCTATAATGCATTAAAATTAAAGAAACGTGCGACATGTCTACTTACAATATCGGATAATGTAGTTACAAAAGAAGAAACGACAAGTGAAGAAAGACAAAATTCATTTAATGATATGATTTTACTCGCACTTGAGGCAGCGATTAGATTATAAATAATTACACATAATAAATTAATAAAGAGGTGATCTTGTGAAATACAAAAAAATTAGTACATATTCATATAATTTACACATAATTAAAACAGATAAATTTAAAACAACTACTGTTAAAGTAAATTTTAAAAGAAAATTAAAAAAAGATGAAATAACTTATAGAAATTTAGTTATAAATACACTTTGCGAATCAACTAGTGATTATCCGACAAAAAGACTTATGGCTATCGCAACAGAAGAATTATATGAACTTTATTATGGAGCTACAAATTATATGTCAGGAAAATACAATATAATGAGTTTTGATGTAACTTTCCTAAATGAAGAATATACAGAAAAAGGAATGTTAGATAAATCAATAAAGTTTTTATCGGATATAATATTTAGACCTAATATAGAAGAAAATAATGGTGTAGTAAGTTTTAATGAAGAAAATTTTGAACTATCATATAATACATTAAAAACTAATTTGATAGTTCAAAGTGAAAATCCTGATAATTATAGTAGAGCTAGAATGTTAGAATATATGGAACCAAACTCTTGTATATCTTATAGAAGTATAGGATATTTAGAAGATTTAGAAAATATTACTAGTGCATCTTTATATAAATATTACGAATCAATATTAAAAAGTGATATTATAGATATATTTGTAATAGGAGATGTAAATGAATCTCATGTAAAAAAAGTAATCGATAATTATTTTACTAGAGTTAAAACAGTTAAAAAACCTTCTGAATCACACTTTGTAAGACCTAGTAAATGTAGACTTGTTCCTAAAGTAATAGTTGAAGAGAAAAATATAAGTCAATGTAAATTAGTATTAGGTTATAAAATAGATAAGATGACAGATTTTGAACTTAGATATGTTTTAAGTGTATACTCATATATATTAGGTGGAGGACCTGATTCAAAGTTATTTAAAGATGTAAGAGAAAAAAATAGTCTTTGTTACTATATTTCTAGTATTGGGCAACCTTTATTAAGTATACTTGTAATAAATGCTGGAATAAATAAAAGAGATTATAAAAAAGCTTTATCTTTAATAAGAAAAGAAACACGTGATATGAGAAAAGGTAATTTTGATGATGAAGAAATTATGAAAGCAAAAATTACATATATAAATAGTTTAAAAGAATTAGAAGATAATCCTCAAAATTTACTTAGTCTATATTCAGGTTTAGAATATTTAAAAAGTGATTTAATAGAAGATAGAATTAAAAATATTAATAAAGTAACAAAAGAAGATGTAATTAAACTCGCAAGCAAAATACATCTAGATACTATATATTTATTAGGATGTGATAAAAATGAAGAAGAATAATTTAGAAAAATTAAATCTTACACTTTATAGTGAAACATTAAAAAATGGTCTTCAAGTATATATAGTTCCTAAAGATAATGTAAACAGTATATATGCAACATTAACAACTAAATTTGGATCTATTAATCAAGAATTTGTACCTATAAATGGTAAGAAAATGGTTAAAGTTCCATTAGGTGTCGCACATTTTTTGGAACACAAAGTTTTTGAACAGAAAAGTGACAAAGATCCATTTAATTTCTATTCTGAAAGAGGATGTGATGCGAATGCGAATACATCAAATTATAAAACGACATATCTATATAGTGGACCAAACTTTTTTGACGAATGTATAAACTACTTACTTGATTATGTAGAAGCCCCATATTTTACTGATGAAAATGTAGAAAAAGAAAAAGGTATAATCGAACAGGAAATAAGTATGTATGAAGATGATCCATTCTTTAGATTATATAATGGTTTAATACATAATACATTTATAAAACATCCAATAAGATATCCTATATCAGGTAAAGTATCAGATATAAGAAAAATAACAAAAGAAGATTTATATACTTGTTATAACACTTTCTATCACCCCGCAAATATGTTTTTAATTATTACAGGATGTGTAGATCCTAAAAAAGCTATTAAGATTATAAGAGAAAATCAAGATAAAAAGAAATTTGAACCATTTAAACCGATAAAAATAAAAGAATATGATGAACCTAATAAAGTTTTTAAAGAAAGAGAAGAAATATCTATGGACCTAGAAATACCTAAAGTTGGTATAGGTTATAAGATAGATTGTTCTAAATTTAAAGAAGATATAAATTTATTAAAAACTTATTTAAGTATATTATTCGATATAAAAACGGGTGCTACTTCAGTATTAAATGAACAGTTAAAAAATTTAAATTTAATAACAAATGATTTAGATTTTACTATGGTTAATACAGATAAACATATATTAATTTCTATAATGACTGAAACAAACGATATAGATAAAGTATTAAATCTTATAGAAAAAGAATTATCTGATTTAACTATAAGTGAGCAAGATTTAGAAAGAAAGAAAAAAGTTAGAAAGAGTAGTTGTGTATTTAGAAGTGATAGTATATATTCCATAAATAGTAAGATTATGAATAATGTTATGAGTTATGGTAAAGTTATTTTAGATAATTATAAAGAGATAGATAAATTAAATATTAAAACTATGAATAATATTATTAAGAACATAAATTTAGATAATAAAAGTATTTATGTAATAACTAAATCTTGATTTATTATTTAAATTATGATAAATTATAAGTGCTAAGGAGGATTTTATGACTACATTATTAATTATTGTATCAATATTATTAATCGCTATTGTCCTACTTCAAAGTGGAAAAGCAGAAGGTGCTTCAATACTTAGTGGTGGCAATGATGATTTATTTAAGAATAGAAAAGAAAGAGGCGGAGAATTATTTATAACATATTTAACTGCTATTCTTGGAGTTATATTTTTCGTCTTATGTATAATATTATAGATTGATTTTTCAATCTTTTTTTTGTAAAATAGTAATGGTGATGATATGAAAAATAGATTTATAAAAATACTTATTATATTAATGTCACTTTCAACCTTATTAGTATTTTCAAATAAATTTATAGAAAATATAAAAGCAGATAGCGGTTTTGATACTGATTATGATTCTGGTGGATGGGATAGTAGCTCATCTTGGGATAATGACTTTGATAGTGATTATGATAGCAATTATGATAGAGACTATTCATCTGGTGGCGGTACTTTTCATGGATTTACATTCCTAATCATAATGTTCATATTTATTGTTTTTGTAAGATTACTTATTTCAAGTAAAAGTTCTAAATCTTATCATGTTCAAACTATAGAAAAATATAATGAATTAAGTCTTGATTATGTAAACAATATAATAAATGATTTTAATATAGATGACTTTAAATCATTTGCCTATAAAACATTTTATGATGTACAGATGGCTTGGATGGAATTTGATTATGATAAATTAAAAGAATTATTAACTGATGAGTTATACAACAATTACTGTACTAATCTAGAATCCTTAAAATTAAAAGAACAAAAAAATGTTATGAAAGGGTTTGATTTATCTAACATTAAATTAACTGGTTTAAAAGAAGAAAATAATTTATATATTGCTACAATAGTATTAAATGTTAAATTTTATGATTATATAATAGATAAAAAAGGTAATGTATTAAGAGGTAGTGATTCAAGAAAAGTAAATAATACATATAAACTTACATTTATAAGATCAAAAGATAAAGAAAAAGATATAATTAACTGTCCAAGATGTGGTGCACCTGTACTTGGAAACGCAACAGGTATATGTGAATATTGCGGTTCTAAACTTATAAACGATACTTATGATTGGGTATTATCTAAGAAGGAAATAATATAGAAAGATAATTTTTCCTTTTTTTTTATCTACAAATATGTTAAACTATATATAGATTGGAGAGTCATATGAATAGTGTTTTACCTGCTGATACATTTATAGTAGTAAACAAAACTACCTTAAGTGATAAAGATAGAAATTTACTTATGTTGTTATATCAACCTATAGTTGGTTCACAGGCTATAAGTCTTTACTATACTCTTTGGTCATATTTAGATAAAACAGAAGTATTATCTAGTGAATGGACACATCATCACATACTTAGAGATATGATGATAAGTAATTCTGAGTTTATAGATGCTAAAACAAAATTAGAAGCAATTGGACTTATAAAAACATATGTTAAAAAAGGAAATATAAATAACTTTGTATATGAATTATATTCTCCAATAAGTGCATCTGAATTCATAAATAACCCAGTACTTAATATGGCTATATTTAGTGCGGTTGGAAAACTAGAATATGAAAGAATAATAAACTACTTTAAAATACCTAAAATAAATTTAAAAGAATATGAAGATGTAACTAGTAAGTTTAGTGATATATTTGCGTTTTCTAATGTGCCATTTACTGATAATATAATTTATGATATTAAAAAATCTAACTATAGAAAGTTAGAAATACTTTCAAATATAGATATAAATACTATTTTAAGTTTAATAAGTGATGATATATTAAATAAAAAATCTTTAACTAAAGATACAAAAGATTTTCTATATAAAATATCATATATATATAATTACGATAACGATGATATGATAGAACTAATTAGAAATTCTATTAGTGAAAAACATACTATAGATAAAAAATTATTACAAGAGAATGCGAATAAATATTATAGATATGATAACTTAGGTAAACTTCCAAGTATAATATATAAAAATCAACCAGAATATTTGAGAAGAGAAAACCTTGATACATCTAATAGATCAAAAATGATTCATTTGTTTGAGACAACAAGCCCATATGATTTCATCAACAGCAAGTATAAAACAGGTAGTCCAACTAGTACAGATTTACAAATTATAGCTTATTTACTTATAGATTTAAATTTAAAGCCAGGAGTTGTAAATGTATTAGTAGATTATGTACTTAAAATAAATAATAATAGATTAACTAAAGCATTTATTGAAACAATAGCCGCACAATGGGCTAAAGAGGGAATAGAAACTGTTGAAGATGCAATGTCTATTGCAGAAAAAGAATATAAAAAGAGAAATAAAATAAAAGAGAATAAAGAAGTAAAAGTAAGTAAAAAACCAGATTGGTTTAATAAAGATATAGAAGAGAATAAAGCAACAGAAGAAGAAATAAAAAAACTTGAAGATCGCATGAAAAGAGGTTAAATATGCATAATGTACTTGAAAATATAGATAATATAGAATTAAGTAAATTTGATTTAGATGGAGAATATAAAAAAGCAAAATCTAATCCTAATTTTAAAGCAATAATAAAAAATTTAAAATTAAGTGATGATGAGTTAAAAAATTATACATCTATATTAGAAGAGAGTAGTAGTGAATACGAAAACTGTATGAATTGTAAAAATTTATTAGAATGTAAAAATAAAGTAGAAGGATTTTGCTATATACCAGTAAATGTAGATGGTAAATTAAATTTTACTTATCAACCTTGTAAATATAAAGAAAAACAAGAATCTAAAAACAAATATTTAAACAATATAAAATATTTTAACACTCCATCATATGTAAAAGATGCATCATTAAGTGAAATATATAAAACAGATAAAAATAGATTTAAAGTTATAAATTGGCTTATGGATTTTATGGATGATTTTTTAATTGGTGAATACCATAAAGGATTATATTTACATGGAAATTTTGGATGTGGTAAAACATACTTAATAGCTGCAATATTTAATGAACTCGCACATAAAAATTATAAAAGTTGTATAATATTTTGGCCTGAATTTTTAAGGCAAGCTTTTTATGATGACTTTAATGATAAATTTGAATATGTAAAAAAAGTTCCATTACTTTTAATAGATGATATAGGTGCAGAAGGATTGACTGCATGGAATAGAGATGAAATATTATGCCCTTTATTACAGTATAGAATGGATAATAATTTAACTACATTTTTTACATCTAATTTAACACTTAAAGAATTAGAAAGTTACTTATCTAATTCTAAAAGCGGTGTAGATGAAGTAAAAGCTGGAAGAATAATATCACGAATAGAACAATTAACTGAAGACATGGAAATGATTAGTAAAAATTTAAGAAAATAAAGGTGATAAATATGGATAATAAAAATCCATCTATAATAGTTACGGTTGTAGATAAAAAATCTATGATGATTCTTATTAATAATACAAAATCATATATTAATCTTTTGAAATCTATTTCAATAAATGATTTTTTTACATATAAAAGTTTAAAATTAATTAATCATATAGAAATGCTTTTAAATGAATATGCATTTGAAATATGCAATTGGTATAAAAATGAGTTAGATTATGATATATCGATAACTAAATTTGAGATAGATACATTAAAAAAAATTAAAAGAAAATTAAAAAAATTTAATAAAAGTATAGACTTAGTAATTTTTAATGATTTGATTAATGCTCTATTAGTTATAGAAATAATCCAAGAATGGAAACATAATAAAAATACAAAAGATAATGAAGAGTGGAAATGTAATATTAAAGGTATAAGATATATGCATCCAAGTGAAAGTAAAATTACAAAAGATGATATTGATATTTTAAAACAATATACTATAAAACTAATTCCAAATTTTAAAAATAAAACAAGAGAGTAGATGATAATATGTTTATTGATGAAGTAATAATTGAGTTAAATGCAGGTCGTGGGGGTAACGGTTGCATGGCTTTTAGAAGGGAAAAATATGTTGAAATGGGTGGACCATATGGTGGAAATGGTGGACATGGTGGAGATATAGTTTTTGAAGTAGATGAAGGTTTAAATACTCTTATAGATTTAAGATACAAAAAAATATATAAAGCACCAAGTGGAGAACATGGATTAGGTAAAGGTTGTAACGGTAAAAATGCAGAAGATTTAATAATAAAAGTACCTCCTGGAACAGTTATAACAGATTTAGATACTAATTTAATAATTGGAGATTTGATAAAAAAAGGAGATAGGGTAGTAGGTGCATATGGTGGCCGTGGTGGAAGAGGTAATATGGCTTTCGCAACTCATTCAAATCCAGCACCCGCTTTTTGTGAAAACGGTGAACCTGGAGAAGAGAAAAAGGTAAAAGTAGAATTAAAACTGCTTGCTGATGTAGGACTTGTTGGTATGCCTAGTGTAGGTAAAAGTACATTTATAAGTAAAGTAAGTGCTGCTAGACCTAAGATTGCTGAATACCATTTCACAACACTTACTCCAAATTTAGGTGTAGTAAAAGTACCCGATGGAAGATCATTCACAGTAGCAGATTTACCTGGATTAATAGAAGGTGCATCTCTTGGAGAGGGATTAGGAGATAAGTTTTTAAAACACATAGAAAGAACAAGAGTTATCGCACATATCATAGATATGTCTGCATTTGAAGGAAGAAATCCCGTTGAAGACTACAAGATAATAAATAAAGAATTAGAAAACTTTAATAAAAAAATTATGGATAAACCACAAATAGTAATAGCTAATAAAATGGATATGGAAAGTTCTATAGAAAATTTAAAAGAATTTAAAAAAGAGGTAAACTGTGAAGTATTTCCTATAAGTGCGAAGACTGGAGAAGGAGTGGATAATGTAGTTACTGCTCTTGCAAATATGTTAGATAAAATAGAAAAAAAGCCATTATATGAAGATGAAAAGTTTGAAAGTCATGTTTTATATAAATTTAAAAAAGAACAACCTTTTAAAGTTTATAAAGATAAAGATACATTTGTAGTTACTGGAGATGAAATAGAGAAAATACTTAAAATGACTTGGTTTTCAAGTGATGAAGCATTTCAAAGATTTTCAAAGAAACTTAGGAAATTAGGTATAGATGACAAATTAATTGAAATGGGAATTAAGCCAGGAGATACAGTAAGAATATTAGATTATGAATTTGAGTATAGGGATTAGGTGTAAGTATGAAAGTAACAATACTAGGAGCAGGTGCTTATGCACTCGCACTATCTAAAGTTTTAATTAAAAATAAAAATGAAGTTGTTATTTGGACTCCTTTTGAAGATGAAAAAAATGAGTTACTAGAAACTAAAACTAGTCCAAAATTAAAAGGATTTAAATTAGATAATAATATAGTTATAACTACGTCTTTAGAAAGTGCGATAGAAAAAAGTAAATTAATAGTTATCGCAATTCCTACAACATTTATTAGAGATGTTTTAAAAGAATTAAAAAAATATATAAAAAAAGATAATCACATTTGTATAGCAAGCAAAGGTATAGAAGAAGATACTTGCTTATTTATACACGAATTAATAGAAAAAGAAATAAAAACTAAGAATATAGGAGCTATTTCAGGACCTACGTTTGCGACCGATTTAATTATGGAAGTACCAGTTGGGTTATCTTTAGCTTCTAAAAATAAAAATACAATAAAAATAATAGAGGAAGCATTTTCTAGTGACAAATTTAAACTATATCCAACAACAGATATAATAGGTATTGAGGTATGTGGTGCGGTTAAAAATATAATCGCAATCGCATCTGGAATGATCGATGGAATGGGTTATCCAATATCTACTCAGGCACTACTAATTACGCATTCACTTCACGATATAAAATCTCTTATACATGCACTAGGAGGTTCTAAAAAAACAATTTTATCACTTGCAGGTTTTGGAGATATATTACTTACGTGTACTAGTGATAAAAGTAGAAATTATTGCTTTGGAAATTTAATAGGAAAAAATGCTACGAAAGAGGAAATAGATGAATATAAAAATCATGTAACTGTAGAAGGATTACATGCTCTTAAAAATATTAATAAGTTAATTAAAAGAAGAAAAATAAATATTCCTACCATAAATATAATACATGATATAGTATTTAAAGATTTAGATAAAGAAAAATTAATAGAACACTTGATGATGGATAGTGTTGACTTTTAAAATTAAAAATTATATTATATAAATAGATTTAGGGAGGTTTTATGATACAAGTTAGAAATGGAATGAATTACAATTATTTTGTAAGAGTTGCTTTAAAAGAAGAATTAAAAGAAACTTTAAAAAAGTATAGAGGAATACTTAATAATGATATAATAGATTATTTAAATTCTTTAATAGAATTAGAATTTTCTGTTATAAGAAGAAATATTAATGAAATAGATAGAGAGACACTATCTGAATTAGAAGTATATAAGGAAGTAGCAATCTATAATATTTACAATAGAACTAAAAATTTAATTAAAAATCAAGAGGAATATATAGAAATATCTGATAATGATACTGGATATGAAGGATTAAATATCAAATCTCTATTAAGACATACAGGACCAACCTTATTTAATTTTAATTATAGAAATTTGATTAAAACTAAGGATATTGGTATTATTACACTATTTCAAATACTTGAAAATGAAAACAATAAAGAAAATGAATTAAATATGGTAATAGATAAATTAGAACATTTATATAATGAAGAAAATCCATATGATACCAGAGAAGGTTATGTAGGTGGTAAGAGTGTAACTTGGGAAATAGAACACTCAAGAAAAATACAAAAGTATGAACAATTATTTAAAGAGTTAGATTCTAAAAAAACAAAAGGATTAAGCGATAAAGATAAAGAAGAAATAGAAACTGCAAGAAAAATTCATACTTTATTAATGGATGATTTTGGTTTAAAAAGAGAAGATTTTATAGATGAAACAAACATTCATTTTGATATTAAAAATTTTGAAACTAAAATTATACCTAGCAAAATTTTAGCTAAAAGAATGCCTAAATTAACTATTTATGATTATATTGATTATAAATAAAATTAAGTAGATAATTTTAACTAAATTTTATTAAGAAAGTGAATAAAAATAGTTGACAAGAATACTATAAGATGGTATATTAATAATGCATTTTAATTTGGATTTGCTTATGCAAATCTTTAAATTAGGATAAAAATGATACACCTGGATGTGTGTAAAGAAAGGAGAAAAATATGCCAACAATAAATCAATTAGTTAGAAAGAATAGAACTAAAAAGACAAGAAAGAGTAAATCACCTGTTTTAAACATCGGATATAACAGTAAAGATAAAGTACAAACTAATAAAACAGCTCCACAAAAACGTGGTGTATGTACTCGTGTTGGAACAATGACACCAAAGAAACCAAACTCAGCTTTAAGAAAGTATGCTCGTGTTAGACTTTCAAATAACATGGAAGTTACTGCATACATTCCTGGAGAGGGACATAACTTACAGGAACACAGTGTTGTTTTAATACGTGGAGGACGTGTTAAAGACTTAATCGGTGTTCGTTATCATATTGTTCGTGGAACACTTGATACAGCTGGAATTGATAAACGTCGTCAAGGACGTAGCAAATATGGTACTAAAAAGCCAAAAGCAACAAGTAAATAAAAATAAAGGAGGAAATTAAATGCGTAAAAGACGTGCAGTTAAAAGAGATGTTTTAGCAGATCCAATATATAATTCAAAATTAGTTACTAAAATCATAAATACAATTATGAAAGATGGTAAAAAAGGAATAGCTCAAACAATCTTTTATGATGCGATGGAAATGGTAAAAGAGAAAACTAATAAAGAACCAATGGATGTTTTAAATCAAGCATTAGAAAATATAATGCCTGCTCTTGAAGTTAAATCTCGTCGTGTAGGTGGAGCTAACTATCAAGTTCCAATTGAAGTTAAAGCAGATCGTAAACAAGCATTAGGAATTCGTTGGTTAATTAATTATGCAAGATTACGTGGAGGACATTCTATGGCTGAAAATCTTGCTAACGAAATAATTGATGCATCAAATGGAACAGGTGCAGCAGTTAAGAAACGTGAAGAAACTCACAGAATGGCAGAAGCAAATAAAGCATTTGCTCATTATAGATGGTAATAGAAAGGAATTAAAGTATGGCTCGTGAATATAGTCTAGAAAATACTCGTAATATAGGAATAATGGCACATATCGATGCAGGTAAAACTACTTGTACAGAGCGTATATTATTCCATACAGGTAAAATCCATAAAATTGGTGAGACACATGATGGTGAATCACAAATGGACTGGATGGAACAAGAACAAGAACGTGGTATTACAATTACATCAGCTGCAACTACTGCATATTGGAAAGGTCATAGATTAAATATAATAGATACTCCAGGACACGTAGACTTTACAGTTGAAGTATCAAGATCACTTCGTGTACTAGATGGTGCAGTTACACTTCTAGATGCACAAGCAGGTGTAGAACCACAAACAGAAACAGTATGGCGTCAAGCTACTGAATTTAAAGTTCCAAGAATGATTTTCTGTAATAAAATGGATAAGATGGGAGCAAGCTTTGAGTATAGTTTATCTACAATAGATAGTAGACTTGGAGTAAATGCTAAACCTATACAATGGCCTATTGGTTCAGAAAATGATTTTGATGGAATTATAGATTTAATTACTCGTACTGCATATCATTATGATAGAGAACAACATGAAAATGCTACAGTAATAGATATACCAGAAGAATTAAAAGATATAGTAGAAGAAAAACGTAATGAATTAATTGAAGCTGTTGCTGAATTTGATGATGAACTTATGGAAAAATATCTAGAGGGAGAAGAGGTTAGTGTTGAACTAATCAAACGTGCAATACGTAAAGGAACTCTTGAAGTTAAATTCTTCCCAGTACTTTGTGGTACGGCTTTAGGAAATACAGGAGTTAAACTTTTACTAGATGCTGTAATAGATTACTTACCAAGCCCAATTGATATCGAATCAATTAAAGGTGTAGATTTAGATGGTAATGAAACTGAAAGACATCCAAAAGATACAGAACCATTCTCAGCTTTAGCATTCAAAATCATGACAGATCCATTCGTTGGACGTTTGACATTCTTCCGTGTTTATTCTGGACACTTATCAAGTGGTTCTTATGTATTAAATGCAACAAAGAATGTTAAAGAAAGAATAGGTCGTATACTACTTATGCATGCTAACAACCGTTCAGAAATTAGTGAAGTATGGACTGGAGATATAGCTGCTGCAGTAGGTCTTAAAAATACTACTACTGGAGATACTTTATGTGATGAAAAGAAACCTTGTATTCTTGAATCAATGGTATTCCCAGAACCAGTAATCGAACTTGCTGTTGAACCAAAGTCAAAAGCAGATCAAGATAAGATGGCGACAGCATTGCAAAAATTATCTGAAGAGGATCCAACATTTAGAGCATCTACAAATCAAGAAACAGGACAAACAATAATAGCTGGAATGGGAGAGTTACATCTCGATATTATCGTTGACCGTATGAGAAGAGAGTTTAATGTTGAAGCAAATATAGGGCAACCACAAGTTGCTTATCGTGAAACAATTACTCAAGCCGCTGAATGTGAAGGAAAATACATTAAGCAATCAGGTGGACGTGGACAATATGGACATGTTTGGATTAAATTTGAACCAAATCCTGGAAAAGGATATGAGTTCGTTGATGCAATTGTTGGTGGTGTAGTTCCTCGTGAATATATACCAGTAACAGATAAAGGGCTTCAAGATGCACTTAAAACTGGTGTACTTGCAGGATTCCCTATGATAGATGTTAAGGCTACATTATTTGATGGTTCATACCACGAAGTAGACTCATCTGAAATGGCATTTAAAGTTGCTGCATCACTTGCTCTTAAAGAAGCTAAAACTAAATGTAAGGCAGTTCTTCTTGAACCTATTATGAAAGTACAAGTTGTTGTACCAGATGAATATTTAGGAAACGTTATGGGAGATATTACCGCTCGTCGTGGACGTCCTATGGGTCAAGAATCTCGTGGTAATGCTATTGCTATAGATGCGATGGTACCATTATCAGAGATGTTTGGGTATGCAACTAGTCTAAGAAGTAATACTCAAGGTAGAGGAAACTTTACTATGGAATTTGATCACTATGAAGAAGTTCCAAGAAATATTGCTGAAGAAGTAATAAAGAAAAATGGAAATTAGGTGATTTAAGTGGAAAGAGATGAATTAAAGACTAGTTTAGAAGAAGCAAAAAAAGTATTTTCTGATATTAAAATGGCTGATGGAGGCGACTTAACTCTTGAAGAAATAAAAGAAATTGAAAGAAAATATGGAATACCAGAGGAAGCAGGTTTAGAAAAATCTTTCCCTGGAATTGTTGAAAAAGAAAAAGAAGAGAAAAAAAGCAAATAGATAATATTATAAGCAATTTAGAATTGTTACAATAAGAAATTAGAGTAACAATTCTAAAAAACTTTCTAAAAATACTTGCTATTTTAAATAAAATGCTATAAAATTATAATGTAAATAAATAAAGGAGGAAAAATTTATGGCAAAAGAAAAATATAATCGTTCAAAACCACATGTTAACATTGGTACAATTGGACACGTAGATCACGGTAAAACAACTTTAACTGCTGCTATTACTAGTGTTCTATCTAAAAAAGGTTTAGCAAAAGCTGAAGGATATGCTGATATCGATAAAGCACCTGAAGAAAGAGAACGTGGTATTACTATCAATACTGCACACGTTGAGTATGAAACTGATAGTAGACACTATGCTCACGTTGACTGTCCAGGACATGCAGACTATGTAAAAAACATGATTACTGGTGCTGCTCAAATGGATGGTGCTATATTAGTTATAGCTGCAACTGATGGACCTATGGCTCAAACTCGTGAACACATCTTATTATCACGTCAAGTTGGAGTACCTCGTATGGTTGTATTCTTAAATAAATGTGATATGGTTGATGATGAAGAGTTACTTGACTTAGTTGAAATGGAAGTTCGTGAATTATTAAACGAATATGGATTCGATGGAGATAATACTCCAATTATTCGTGGATCTGCATTAAAAGCTCTTGAAGGAGATCCTAAGTATGAACAATCAATCCTTGATTTAATGGATGCTGTTGATACATGGATTGAAACACCTGCAAGAGATACTGATAAACCATTCTTAATGCCAATTGAAGACGTTTTCACAATTACTGGACGTGGAACAGTTGTTACAGGACGTGTTGAACGTGGACAATTGAAATTAAACGATGAAGTTGAAATCGTTGGTTTAAAAGATACTAAGAAAACAGTTGTTACAGGAATTGAAATGTTCCGTAAATCACTTGATTATGCTGAATCAGGAGATAATGCCGGAGTATTATTACGTGGTATAGCTCGTGAAGATGTTGAACGTGGTCAAGTATTAGCTAAACCAGGAACAGTTACACCTCATACTAAGTTTAAAGCACAAGTTTATGTTTTAACTAAAGAAGAAGGTGGAAGACATACTCCATTCTTCTCAAATTATCGTCCACAATTCTATTT
>CANROP010000005.1 GCA_947632265.1 uncultured Bacilli bacterium | reverse complement strand
AGCATGTAACGGAGGAGTATGTTACGGACATGCTCTAAGCGAGACGAGTGGCTGGTATAGCGATTATACCGTTTTCGTTAGTTCGTCCGGGCCTTGGATCATCCGCAATGGCTCCTCGAATGGTGTGGACCCCGATGGGGTGTTCTTCTTCGGTGGGGTTTCTGGCTACAGTAGCGGCGCCGCTTCTTTCCGTGTTGTGCTTGCAGCTGCATAGCAGCTTCCCTCTAAACACAAGTAGTATAAATTGTTAATGAATTAAAAATATTCATATATAAAAATGTAATTATAAATTAACTGTGTAAGAAATATGCACAGTTTTTTAATATTGCAGTTTTTAAAGATAATACTAGAAAGACTTGACATTTTTAATATTTTCTTTATAATAATAAATACTTTATGAAAGGAGAAATCTTAAATGGGTAAAGAATTTATAGAATATCATAGTGAAGATGGAAGAATACCTTATTCAGCATCTAATCTTTGTTTTTGTCTTACAGGGTATGCTAAAGATTATATAAGTGAAGATCGCAAAATTACTTCTAATATAGATAAAAAGGTAAGAGATGCAGTATTAGTTGATGCTATAAATTATTTAGGAGAACAAGGTTGTTGTAATTTTGCTTTATATACAAAGGATTTATATGATGGACAAGAACATAAAGAAGAAGTTGATCCTCAATGTTTATTAACAACTATAATTAATCACTATGCGTATTACATGTTTAATCAAGGAATTGTTGAATCAGTTTTAAGAAATAATCATATGAATGAATGTACTTGTGAATTTGATGCTGATGATGGTGCTATAGTTTTATTAGATTTTATTAATTATATCGCTAAAAGAAATGATTTTGATAGAACATTTACAATTGGAGAACTATACGAAAAATTTAAAGTACAAAAACATAAAAACGAAATGAATGAATTAAAGAAATTTTTAGAATTAACTAGCAAATATGGCGAAAGATTAGCAAATGGTCGTAGTATTGATGCTATATTTGAAAGTATGGCACGTAAGCATAATTTAAAATATGTTGCTTTAGATGGAACATATCATTATACTGATATTATAAGTAGAAGAGTAGGGCATAGTCAAATGTATTCTTGGGATGCTAAAGAAGTAGATGAAGAAATTTATGCAATGGCTTATGCTTATGAAAAAATGAACGATGGTAAGCAAATTCCACAAACTGAAATAATTAATAGAAAAATTCTTGAAATGAAAAAAATATAGTTAAAAGTATATAGGCATTTGCTTATATGCTTTTTTTTGACTAAATTTAATTATAGGTAAACATGCTTTTATTGCTAATTATATTGTAAGTTAAAAAGATTTAAACATATTTCACATAAAAATAATATATTATTTACATATTTTACCCTATACTAGTGTAAAATTTTAAATTTTAAATTAATAACTATTGTATAAAATTTTTAATTTGGTTAATATTAATATAGGTGGTATATATGATAGAAAATTTAAATGATGATAGAATTAAAGATGCGATAAATGGAGGAATAAATAAAGAAGCTGTTCAAGCAACTTTAGAGTCCATGGTTAGAAATTCAGAAAAACTTGGATATACACCAAAACAAATATCAGAGGTAATTAGTTTAATATCCGAAATGAAATCAAAAACTAATGAACAAAGTAATGAAGTATATTTATCAAACTTAGTAAGAAATAATAGTTCAAAGATAAAGGCTGCATTAAGAGATGGAATTAGGCCTGGAGAAATTGCAGTAACTTTAATGAACTCAATTATTTCAAATCCACAAAATCTATCATTTTTAACTAAACTTATATCTGTCATGAAAGAAAAAGAAATAAAATTAACTAAAAAAGATTCATATCAAAAAGTTTATGTTAACGATATTAATAATGCCTCTAATTTTTAATTGACATATAATATTTTAAATGATAAAATAAATCTATAAATCGTTGATGGAGATTAGTAGTAAGACATTATTTTAAGAGAGTTAGTGTAGGGTGAGAACTAATATTTGTGTCTTATGAATCTACTCTAGAGTGAAATGTAAACATTTCCGGTGATCCCGTTATTAAAATTAAGACTATTGTTAGGATGGTACCGTGTCATGCACTCCTAATGGTGGTCTTTTATTTGTTTGGAGGTTATTTATGTTAAAAGAATATTTTGGTGAAGAAAAATATGAAGAAATAAAAAATAGTGATAATTTAATATATAAAGCACTCGAAATAGTTTCTAATATTTTTAAAGATGATAAAGATAAAGGGGGACATCCTTATATACTTCACTTAATTTATGTTTATAGACATGTTTATACAGAAAATCAAAAAGTAATTGCTTTAATGCATGATGTAATAGAAGATAAAAATGTTACTAGTGATGAACTTTTAGAGATTGGTTTTCCAAAAGATATAGTTGATGGAGTTTTAATATTAAGTAAACCTAAATCGATGGATTATAAAAAATATATAGATAGATTAGTAAGTGATGCATCTATTGATTCACTTATGGTTAAATTAGCTGATTTAGAAAATAATATGGATATGACTAGGATTAAAAATCCTACATTAAAAGACTGGGAAAGAGTAGAAAAAAAGTATACTCCAGCTTATGAAAAAATACTAAATAGAATAAAAGAAATGGAGAATTGATATGATAGATATTAAATTAATAAGGGAAAATAAAGATTTAGTTAAAGAAAATATTAAAAAGAAATTTCAAAATGAGAAGTTACCTCTTGTAGACCAAGTAGAAGCTTTAGATATAGAGTTTCGTGATTGTAAGAAGAAAGCTGATGATTTAAGAGCACTTAGAAATTCTAAGAGTAGTGAAATAGGTGTGCTTATGCGTGAAGGTAAAGCTTTAGAAGCAAATAAAATTAAAGAAGAAGTATCTGGTTATGGAAGTGAAATAGAAAAACTAGAAGTAAAAGAAGCAGAATTAGAAGAAAAGATTAGAAAAATTATGATGGTTATACCAAATATAATAGATCCTAGTGTTCCTATTGGGAAGGATGATAGTGAAAATGTTGAAGCAGAAAGATTTGGAGAGCCAATAGTACCAAATTATGAAATACCATACCATGCAGATATAATAGAAAGTTTAAATGGACTTGATAAAGATTCTGCTGGAAGAACTAGTGGACAAGGCTTTTATTATTTGATGGGCGATATAGCACGTATTCATGAGGCTATGCTTGCATATGCTAGAGACTATATGATTGATAAAGGATTTACATATGCAATTCCACCTTTTATGATACATGCAAATGTAGTAGAAGGAGTTATGTCATTCCCTGAAATGGAAGCCATGATGTATAAAATAGAAAGCGAAGATTTATATTTAATCGGTACTAGTGAACATTCTATGATAGGTAAATTTAAAGATCAATTAATAAATAGTGATAAATTACCTATAACTATGACTTCATATTCACCATGCTTTAGAAAAGAAGGTGGATCACATGGATTAGAAGAAAGAGGATTATATAGAGTTCATCAATTTGAAAAACAAGAAATGATAGTTCTATGTAATCCAGAAGATTCTATGGAATGGTATGAAAAAATGTGGAGATATAGTGTTGAAATATTTAGAAATTTTAATATTCCTGTAAGACAACTTAATTGTTGTAGTGGTGATTTAGCAGATCTTAAAGTTAAATCATGTGATATTGAGGCATGGAGTCCTAGACAACAAAAGTATTTTGAAGTATGTAGTTGTTCTAATTTAGGAGATGCACAAGCAAGAAGACTTGGAATAAGAGCTAAAGGAGAAAACGGAAACTACTATGTACACACATTAAATAATACAGTTGTAGCATCCCCAAGAGGATTAATAGCTCTAATTGAAAACAATTATAATGAGGATGGAAGTATAACTATTCCAGAGGTATTAAGACCTTACATGGGTGGAAAAGAGAAAATCGAAAAGAAGTAGATGAATGTTCTTTAAAAATTTAAAGAACTATGTAATACTTCTTTTTTAACAGATTAAATATATTTAAATTTATAGTGACATATGGCAATATTATAATGGAGGTAAAAATTAATGTTAGAATTATTAGAGGATAAAAGAAATGAATTTAAAATTAAACTTACGGACACCCTTGAAAAAGAAGTAATTGCCTTTTTAAATACTGAAGGAGGAAACATATTTATAGAAATTGATGATAAAGGAAATATTAACGGGGTGACTGGTAATATTGATTTATTGCAAAGAACAATAAAAGATAGAATAAAAAATAACATAATGCCTTCGGCTTTATGCTCAAAAATTTAAAATAATAAGTACTAAATTTAGAAATATAAGAAAAATTTAAAACTATATATGACTTTAATTTGTGAAATTTATAACTTTGAAACTGCGAATTTTTGAATTTGTGGATAAGTTTAATTAATTTATTTAGTTAAACAGTTACATCTGCCATTATATTAATGATTTTTTCTATTTTATTAATAACTTCATTATAACTAATATTCGAAGCATATATGTGGCTGTTCTTAAAGTTATTCCAATATAATTCCAAAATATCACTATTAGAAATCAAATCAAATCTTTCTTCAATTTCTCTTAATAGATAACTTTTTTCTCGCCTATTAAAAGTATTTATAATAGCTTTTCTTAAATTTTCTTTATTTATATTTTCATTCATTAACATATACAAATCATAAAAGTCCTTTGCTCTTGTATCATTTTCGGTATCTTCTATTAAAGTTTGGAATTTTTCAGCAATAATACTTTCTTTCGTAAACACCATAATATCAATATAACTATCATTGAACATGCTTTTATACTTAAAATTAATTTCTCTTGGAACAATCGGATCTTTTGTTGTGATATCAATTCTTAAATTAACTTGTAATTCTTCTTTTACTCCCAGCAATGATATTCTGAGTCCACCATATTTGTCCTGAATCCTGATATCACTTGACTTTAACATTTTGAAATTTATCCCATCATTACCATCTATATTAATAATTTCTTCTAAGATAGGATTCAATATATCACTTTTCATTTCAATACCTTTTATCATTGTATCCATATCTTGAGTGGTCCTTCTTTCATCGCCAAACAAAGCAGAAAGTAATAGTCCACCTTTTAGAATAAAATTATTCTTGTATTTACTAATTGAAATTCTATATAACAACCTTTCAAAAAAATACATTTGCATTAAATCTTGGGGCATAACTTTATTTTTTTTAGCTCGATTATTAATCTTTGATTTTAAACTTTCACTATTCATAATAAAACCTCCATAAATTCGTGTACTTGTTTTTCTAGCCCCATTATTTTAGCATATTTATATAATTTAAAAGTATCATGCTTTTCTTCTCTATAATATTTTACAAATGCATATTTAACATATTCAAAATAGAGATTATCCTTATTCTTTATTAAATCGCATAAACATCTTTCAATATCATAACATTCTACTTCTTGTCCCTGCGGACTTTTTACTTTTACTTTACCTAAATCGAAAATGTTTTCATCTACATAATGCAAGGTAACATTTTCATTTTTTATTAAAGTACCACCATAATTTCTTTTAACTGTAACATCATATTTGAGTGGCACTCTTTCACATAAATTATGAAAATATAAAGCCGTAAAATAAGAATATACTGCATCATTTATCCCGTGCAATAGAGTATAGTATTCATCACCAAACGAATCTAGTAAAACATATACACCTCGTTTAGTTCGTTCAATTTTTTTCTTTTCAATAAGTCTTGTTAAAACAACCTTTGGTATATTTAATTTAGTTATCTCATCAGTAGTTATAATTTTTTTCTTATTTAAAATATTTAAAACCTGTTCTTCGTAATTCATATTCATTGTTCCTTTCATAAGGAATTATATCATGCTTTCCTAAAAAAAGGAACATTTATTTTAAAAATATAGAATTTTTTTACACTCATACGGTTCATATATGGTTGAATAAAATTATAAAAAATGATATAATTCTATAAGGTAGATTACTTGTTTATATCTAAATATTTATATATGATGATTAATGTAATGGTTTATTATACTTGTATTAAAGTAGTTTATGCAGAAAGGATGGAAGTTAAAATGGCAAGTGCAAAATATGAAAGAGATATGCCAATAATTCAACAACATTGGAATAATTTTATTTCACTTGTAAAACAAGATTTAAATGATGCATATATAGAGCAAAGAAGTGTTGTTGTTGAAATTAAAAGATTAGAACGAATAAGTAAAATATTGCAACATAGTAAAGACAATATAGAATTTTTACTTTTACATAAAGAAAGCATTTTATCGTTGGATAGTAGTTTGGCTCAAAAATTCTCTATATTAGAAGCATTTAAAAATATTAATAATCTTGGAAATGCAGTAGCAATCAGAACTTCAAAAGAAATATTAGAAAGTGAAGCAGTTAAACATTCGATAGATTTAATTAATGAATTAGTTGAAAGAAGAGAATCATTACAAACTTTGATAGATGCTACTAATGATTTAATTTATGGGGTATCATATAGTAAAGAACTCATTGATAAGTTTTGTGAAAAACATCAACTTGGTGGTGTGGCTAGACAGGCTATTGCATTTTATCCAATAATAAAAACTTTAAAGAAGGAAAAATCAATAAAGAAGCAACAAGAAGTGCAAATAACTAAAGAAGTTTCTAATAATCAAGACAATCATGAAGAACATGATGTAGAAACTTTGGATACAACTTCACAAGTTGAAGATAAACCAACATATAAAGAGGATTTTGATAAGTATAAAGAACAATATGATAAGATAAAAGAACAAACTAATACATTGCTAAATAAATATTATGTACTATTAAGCGAGATGACACCAACTGAAACTCAATATTATAGAATTTATTGTTCACTAACAGAAGAAGAATTAAAAAGTGAAGATTTATCACAAGTAGAAGAAGAATATGATGAAGCAGCTGCAAGAATAGCAGCGATTAAATTATTTGATGCTAAAACTGAAATAGAAAAAATGATAAAAGAACTTGCTATAACAGATTTTTCTGATAAAGATGAAATAGAATTTTTTGGTGCTTATGTTGAAGAATATGAATTATTAAGCACAAAACTAAAAGAGTTGGATGGTAAGATTGCAAAAATAGAAGGAGGAAAAAATCAAGGGAATCCAAAGGTATTCTTCTTGACAGATAGAACTATGAATCCTATTATTCCTGAAATTATTAAAGAAAGAGGTTTTCAAGGAAGTTTAATAACAATTTTAGAAAAAGCTCAAGCAGGTTTTATCCAACAAAAAAAGGGTAGCAATATAATGCCACTTAAAGTTCATGATAAAAAGTTTAAAGATGATTGTAAAAGAACAGTTTTTTCTGTAAGAAATAGTAAAGTAATTGTTTCTTATATCAAATTAAATTCAAATACTGGAATATCAAATGATGGCGGAATAATGATTTTAACTGCATCGTTATTAAATCCTAATACTATTCAAGAAGATACTGACCGAGTTATAAAAGAGTATCGTGACCAAATTATAAGACAAATGAGTGCGATTGAAAAAGGTGATCCACAACAACTTGGTTTGCAATCAATGATAAGAGAAGAAATAGTAAAACAAGGAGAACCAGTTATGGGAGAAGGTGAGATAAATGGAAGACAAACTAAATAATTTATTTCTTAGTATAAGAGATAGTATCTTTAGATTAATAGAAGAGAAAAATGTTGATGTTGATATTTTGGCTTTTGATTTAGGTATAAGTAGACAAACATTCATAAATAATTTTTCAAAAAGAATTAATGATTTCACCTTTTATCTCCAAACTTTAAGTTTGCTAGAGAATTGGGAGGTATAATATGGCTACATTAGAATTATTAAGTAAAAAAATAGAAACTTTGAAAGATAGTTTAGAACGATTAAATGAAGCCAATTTGGATGAAAAATCTAAACTTCAAACTCAACTTTCACTCATCGAAGAATGTGAAAGAGTAATAGGTAATGAGGAATTATTATTAAGTTATGATTTTTCAAATGCTGTTCAATTAATTGAAAATTATAATTTCAGCATTTCCAATTTAGTACAAATTATTTCTGATATACAAAGTGCTTTACTAGTTAGACAACAATTAAATTTAACAAAAGAAGATATGCCATTAGATGAAACTCAAATCTCAACACTTAAAACATTTTTAGAAAGATTAAAGAAAGTTAAATCAGATTTAAGTGAAAAGATGAAAAGTTTAACAGAAGCAGTTGAAGTTAAAAAGAAAATAGGTAATCTGGAAAATTTAAAGAGTATATTAGAGGGAACAGGAAGAAGAAAATATGTCACTACTGATATGTTTGAAGACTTTTATGATGAGTTTGATATATTAAGTCTTCCACCCGAAGATGCACAAGAACTTTTAGAAAAATTTTATCAAACAAGAAATTTAAGTGTTCGTCAAGAAAAAGAAAAAGTAGATTTAAATAAAGTAATTGAACTATATAGCGAATATTTATCGCCTAACTCCATGCGATTCTTTATGGGATTATTAAATGATCATAAAAATGAAATTACTACAAGTATTGATTTAGATAATACTAGAGAAATACTAGAGTTTCTTAAAGATACAGATTTAATAGATAAATTTAGAAGAACAGCACTATTAAAAGTATCTTTATATGGTAAAGCAGATTATATTAGAGATGTTGTATATCCAAAAATAAAATCTGATCATCCTGATGAAATGGATACATATTTCGAAGATGAATTAGCAACCGTCTGGATTAAAGAAAAAGGTACTGGTACCTATAGAACAAGACCTTTTAGAGTATCAAGAGGTCGTGGTGAAAACAAAGATACTGAAAGTTTATATGCAACTTGTCATTCAGTTGATTATGATGAATTTGGAGAAAATATTAAGATTTTAAAAGCAAATCATGATTTATTTGATGAAAATGCATTATTAGATGATGATGGAGCTAATTTAAAATTAAAAACTTTACCAGTCTGGGCATTAAAGAAAAATATAGAATTATGTAGATTATTTGGAATGGGCATTATAACAAGTGTTCCAATATCTTGTATAGAAAGAGGAGATATCGAAGACAAGATTCATCTTGCAATTGAACTTGGATTATTAAATCCTCCTATGTCACAAAAGTTTTTAGATATAGATAAGCAAATAGTTAGAAATGATGAATTTCAAAGTAATGTTAAAAAGAAAAAAATATATAATCAATCTATAAGAAATTATTTTCAAAGATATTTAAGTATGTTATCTAATAAATCAATAAATGAATATGCTTATTTAACTTATAAATTACAAGTGGAAGGTTACGAACAATTTTATAATGATTTCTTTTCTGATGCTCATGCTGGAAAAGGCAATCCTTCATTAATTACTGAACAAGAAAAGAGTTTGATTATTGATAAACCACAAATGGATGATTTTATCACTAATAATTTTATGATTGAATGGTATTCTGATTTTATAAATGATTATGATGAATATGATAGTATAATATCTGAATATACTGATTCTGGAAAAAAAGAAGGATTTAGTGAAAGTTATTTTAATCCAACAATTTTAGATGATGATTTAATCAAAGAGTTGGAAGAAAATAATACTGTTAATGATACAATTACTCAAAATGAAGAAGTAGTAGAAAGAAAAAATGAATTTGTATATTTATTTGGTAATAGAATTATATCTAGGTATAAGGTTTTACATAATGCATCAATATTAAAAGGATTATATGGTACACTAAATAGAGAAATGTTAATGACTTCTATTGTTAGAAATTCATTCTTAGATACTGATTCTTTCCAATTAATACAAAATCAAGTTATGAAAAGGGGTAATACATTATGAATTATCTAAAAAGTTATAATTTATCAGATGAACAAATAAAAAGCATAGAAGATGCAATAAAAGAACATGATGTTAACATAGATATATTCAAATATGATCCAGAAAAAGTTGTTGAGATATTAAATTTATTTTTATCCATTGGTGTTACTAATTTATATAATATAATAATGGCTAATCCATCAATGTTTTGCGATACTGTATCTAGTATAAGAAAAAGAATTAATAAGTATGAAAACAAATATGAATTAGCTAGATTATTAAACGAAGATGCTTTAAATTT
The DNA here is from genome assembly GCA_947632265.1 of uncultured Bacilli bacterium. GTDB lineage: Bacteria > Bacillota_I > Bacilli_A > RF39 > UBA660 > UMGS1613. The sequence goes on along the minus strand of CANROP010000005.1, from coordinate 23,878 downwards.
AAATTTAGTTGGTTTATTATAGGAAGTTTTGAATATATGATGCTTAGTAATAAGGATTAAATCAAAAAAATTACCCCCCTTTTAGCAATTTGACATTGAATAATTAGTGTGTTATAATACAAACCGTTGTTTAGGCAATGGGGGTTACTAAAAATTAAACTTATAATTATCAATCTCGTTGTTTTACACAATGAGATTTTTTTGAGGAGTGAATTTGATTATGGAGCAATATATAAAAAATTTAGTTGAACAATTTAGATCGGCTACAGGAAATAAAAATACTGATTTTAATTCAGAAGCATTTATTACAGAATTTGCAGAATGGATAAGAAGTAGACAAAAAATAGGAAAAGAATATACTTATTTTTTGGATTATATGGGATTAAGATTTGCTGATAAAGACTGTGCTGAAATTGGCAAAGGAGCATTCGATACAGTTGTAAAACCATTTGATACTAAGTTAATTACACCCGCTACTCAGTCATTTGAAAAACTAAAAATGAAAGATAGAATTATTACAGGTAATATGAGAGTTTATGAAGGATGTCCAGTATTGGTTAGACATAATATAAAAGGAAATCAATTAGATCAAATACCTAGTGATATTATTTTAACTTATATTACACAAAATCCTTTTTCACAAAGTAGTATTTCTGGTTGGGAAGAATTACATAATTCAGGAAATAATAACATTATCGTAGGTATTTATGGAAATGTTTTTGATAAAGATGAAGAAGCTAAAATTAAACTTATAGAATCGTTAAAAGCTAAATTATCTAGTGATGATTTTAAAGAAGATTATTCTACATTAGATGATAAATATTTCTATGCTATTGGAAGTAAAAGAATGGTAAAAAAATTAGTGAAAACAAGAATGCGATAGTTAAAAGGTTATCAATTTATAATAAATTGATAATTTTTACTAGGAGGTAAAATTTATGAATGGAATACTTACACTTAGAGTTAATGATGATATAGAATTATTTAATTATTCTCTTTCTAGGGGAACAAAACCTTTTGATTATGAAATCTTTATTAATACTGATTTAACTCAAAATTTCACAAGTTTGACATCAAGTACAGGTGATATGGAAGAAAACATTGATTTTGAAATAGAAACAAGTGATGATCCTGAAAATATTGAGTTTTATAAAAAAAGTAAGAGTAAATTATTGGAATTATTAAAAAATACCGAATATGTAACTTTTACTTTTGATATAAAAAGTATTGCTAGATATGTTAAAAATAATCCTATTCTTAAAACGAAAAAAATTCTATTTACTGATGTCTTTAATTTAAATCCAGAAATTGTAGAAGCTATTGAAACTTATTTTGGAAATGAAACATCTAATATTTATTTTGATGTTGCTGGTAATACAGATTTTATAAGTTTTAAAGAGTATAGTAACACAATTAAAATTATTAATGATATGGTTAAAGAAATAAATAGATTTAATTATTCACCTTTAGAAAAAATAATGCATGCTTATGATTTAGTAAGAAATAGAGTGTATGTTTCAGAAGGAGAAAATGAAGATAAGACTGTATCAAGAGCTTTATCATCTGTTTTATTAGGCGATAAAATAGTATGTGCTGGATATGCTATTGTTTTTAAAACTCTCCTTGAAAAATTAGGAATTAGAAGTAGAGAAGTATATTTGTATAATTCAGATAAAACATGTGGTCATGCTAGAAATGAAATATATGTAAAAGATGAAAAATACGGTGTAGATGGTGTTTATTATTTTGATACAACTTGGGATAGCAAAGATGAAGAAAATGATAATTCTTACTTGCTAAGATATAGATTCTTTGCTAGAACTAAAGAGTCAATGGATTGTATTGATAATGGTATATTAATTGATGAAAATTTCCCATATTTTTCAAAAGATATTACAAAACAAGTAGAAAAAATAATAAAAGAAAAAGGTATTGAAGGAATTCCTCCAATATTGTTAAAATCAATAAATCACATGTCTAGTTTAATTTATGGACATAGTTTAATAAACAAATCTATGTTATCTCCACTTATACCACCACAATTTAGATTAACTGAAGATAAAATAATAAAAGAATTAAAACCATTAGTAGAATATTTTAATAAACCTTTAAAAGCAGATATTTTACTGAAAGTATTATATAATGTTAGAAAAAATCAATATTACTTAGAACCAGAAAAATACCAATTTGGACTAAATGAATTTTATAAAATTGTTGTGTTATCAGGATGGAATTTTGAAGGAACAAAAAAAGAACAGTTGTCATTAAAAACATCTACACCTAAACAAGTCGCAAAAATTAAGTTAGATCAAATTGTTAGGTATTCTAAAAAAACAGATTTATGTAAAAATATTGAACAAGTAAAATTAGCTAAAGTATTAAGAAAGGTTTACGAAAGTAAAAAATAAAAATAACAAAAAGTTGTTATATACTAACTAACTTTTTGTTATTTTTGTGGTACAATTTATGTAGGAGTGGTTATATGTTTAAAATTGCTAAATTAGATCAAGTTGAACAAGAAAATGTTAATATTCGTTTAATAACTCAAGAACAATTGATTTTTGAAAATGGTAAAAAAATATCTAGCGAATCATTTAAAACTTTGGGTTTTGATATCGATGGAAAAATAGGTAATGATGAATACAGTTTTTCATTTGAACTAAATTGCAGATTAGAAAAATTGTTAAAATTACCATATAGTGAAATGGTAGATTTTAATGAATATATTTTTGGTGGTGAAACTTGGTTAAATGTAAAAGGGCTTAATGGTGTTGAAGTACAAATGGATATTAAAATAACTAGATATTTAAAAAATAAATTTATTATATTTTTAACATTTTATACGGATTATAGTTATGATGATAATGATTATAGTGGTATGATTGAAATAACTTTTGATTTAGATGATTATTTAGATAAGAAGGGGATGTAAATGAATAATAGTGAAGAAATAAAAAAATACTTTTACAATTAAGAGATAATAAAGAAAAAATCGTTGAATTAGAAAAATATAGTATTAACGATATAATATCAATCGCACTCGATAATGAATTATATGAATCATTGAAAATTGTTTTTCAACCAATTTCAATTAATGGTAATGTAAAAATATATTTTGATGCTTTTTCAACTGATATCTTAGATATAATTAGAAGTGCTTATAATACAAAAGAAGAAGCAATTGAAACTACTAATAGTGAATATCAATCTATAAAAGAAAACAAAATAATTGCAGATCGATTAGTTGAAAATGGCGAAGCAAAAAGATTTATGGATGGTAGTATAGATAGTTTATCAATATTTGTTTCTTGCAATTCAAACGACACAATAGGTGATGTTAGCAGTCGATTAAAAAATGTAGCATCCAAATTTTTATCACAAGATATTTTATATGGTAGATTAACCCCTGAAGAAACATATCAAAGATTTGAAGAAACTATAAATAGATATTCTTTTCTATCTAAAGGTTGTTTTGAAAATGGCTTTAGTGTTGAAGGAATAATAAAGTTTACAAGAAGAATAGGATATAATATGTTTTATGATGAGGAAGAAGGGTTATTATGGGAATGGCCAGAATATTACCAAAAGCATTTAGATTTTTTAAAGACAATTAATGATTCTAAATCCAAATTAAATAAAAAAATATAATTTTAGTGGAGTTGAGAAATATTATGCTTAAAAAAGTTTAAACTTAAAAATATATTTGTATACAAGGAAACGATGATTACATTATTTATTTAAAATATTTTTTAATATATCAAAAAAAGTTTTTCCAACTCAACCAAAAAAAGTATAAAAAGTAAAAAAAGTTTTTCCAATATAACAAAAAAACTTTTTATTTAAGTAATTTTATTATATAATATTAATGGAGAGGTGAAATGCTATGTTAAAAAGGAGTTATTACTTAAATAAAATTAAGGATTTTTATCATGTGAATTCATTAATAAAAATTTTATGCGGACTAAGAAGAAGTGGTAAATCTGTAATATTACAACAAATAATAGAAGAGATTAAAGAAAGTGGAGTTAAAGATGATCATATAATATATATTAATTTTGAATCACTTGATTATGCTAATATAACAGATGCAATAGAATTAAATAATTATATTAAGAGTTTAGTAGAAGATAAAGATACTTACTATGTATTTTTAGATGAGGTTCAAAAAGTAAAAGAATTTGAGAAAGCTATTAATTCTTTAAGAATTACAAATCAATTTAGTATTTTTATTACTGGTTCCAATAGTAAAATGACTACTTTAGAATTATCAACTGATCTATCAGGTAGATATGTAAGTTTTAGAATTAATCCTTTATCATTTAAAGAAGCTGTTCTAATAACTAATACCAAACCTGAAAATTATTTTGATTTATTATTAGATATCTTTGAATGGGGAACTTTGCCTCAAAGGTTTTCTTTTGAAAATAATGATTCAAAAGAAAATTATATTAGAGATGTTTACGATTCAATACTTCTTAAAGATGTTGTAGAAAGACTTGGAATATCGGATGTTACTTCATTTAATAAAATACTTCAGTATATTTTAGAAACCGAAACTAGAGAATTTTCTGCAACAAATGTATTTGATTATTTAGATAAAATTGGAAGTAAAGTTGCAACAGATACCTTGTATAAATATTTAGAAGCACTTTGCTCAACTTTCATTATTAATAGAGTTTATAGATATGATGTAAATGGAAAAGCTGTTTTGAAGACTTTGAATAAGTTTTATGCTACAGATCTGGGTATAAAAAGAATTAAAACTAATAGTAAAGAAATTAACTATTCACATGCTTTTGAAAATTTGATATATAATGAATTAATAAAAAAAGGTTATGAAGTCTATATTGGAAAGACTAAAGAAGGTGAGATAGATTTCATAGCATCTAAAAATAAAAGTGTTAAATATATACAGGCTTGCTATGACTTATCAAATGAAGAAACTCGTATTAGAGAATTTAATGCTTTTAATAGTATAAATGATAATTATCCTAAATATGTAATTTCAACTAATAAAGAGGATTATTCTCAAGATGGAATTAAACATCTTAACATATTTGACTTTTTGATGAATGATAAATTTTAATATCATTTCTCTATATTAAAATATAATAAATATCATAGTAACTTCTTTAAGGTGATTAATTATTTACTATATAGAACTATATAATAAAAAGTTTTTTGTTAGAAAAAAGAAGAATTTTATTTATTTTTAATTCTTCTTTTATGCATGATAATTAGCATATTTTTTTATAAAAAGCTTTTTTTGTCCATGTGCATTGCAATATTCAATTAACCATTTATAACATTCATCATGATTACTTAAACAATTGCTTTCATCTGTATATAATAAAGTTTTGTTTAAAACAAATCGAAGTCCATTTTTAATAGAATTTCTTTTTGTTTGATATTCTATAAAACTAGCAAAATCATATCCTCTATAATAATGTTTATAATCATGTTTCATTAATTTTATTGCTTTTTTATTGTGAATATTTTTAGGAATGTTACAGAAAAAAATTATTAAATTACTAATCCTAGATTGATTATAATCATAAGTAGCTAATATTTTGTATTGTCTATTCCATAAAGTAATTTTTTCTTTAAAATAGTGATTTATAAGACTATTATTTTTATCATCACTAATTTGAACATCAACCATACCTATAGAGCCCATATTAGATGCAGAATATGATAATTTATTTTTATCATCATTAGTTTGAGTTTCACTTGTACTTACAGAATCCTTATTAGATGTAGAATAAGATAATTTATTATTTTCTTTAACTAAATTTTTTTCCGTTTTCTTTGGTGGCTTCATATTTCTCGTATTATAATTTCTTTCTCTACTTAATGCTTTTTTTAGAGTATTTATTTCTTCATTAGATAGATTTTCATAATTACTATATAGTCTTTCTATTTCATTAATATTATCTTCTCTTTTTAGGAATCGTATATATTTAGCTATTTCCTTTTTTAAGTCTTGATTTTTTTCTTGGTACTTTTCAATTTTATCTTCATCCATATTACGATTTTTTAATTCAGTTTTAATTTTATTAATATAGTAATTTAATTTTTTACGAATGTTTGAAACTTCACTAGGAGTTTTAGCACTAACAATTTCTTCAGTTAATGAAGCAATTAATTCCTGAGCTTTAACGAGTGCTTCATATTTTTTTATATTTTTTTCATCAATCTCTAACGCATTTATAACATCACTTGCTTCTTTTACAAAACTATTTTTATTTGATGTAATATTATCACGAACAGTTTTTAATAAAAAAATATGTTCTTCTTTTATCTTTTCAATACGATTTTCAATTTTATTCATCTTCTACCTCCACATTATCTAGTTCTTCATTCATTCCCTCCATGATGCTCATAAGCTCTATTAATTCATTATTATCTAAGTTTTCTAAAATAGTATTTTCCATAGTTTCCTCCTTTCACGAGTTAATATTATATAATATAATTAAAAAATAATCAAATATTTTAAAAACAGAACAAATATTAAGTTAAAATATAAAGAGTGTGATATGATGTTTTAGATGGAAGTTGATGAAAATGAAAATTTTACCAATCGAATTAAAGACTAATAGTTCTAAAGAAGAATATATAAAGGGCTTTAGAATTTTGTATTATTATGATGATAATTATTCTATAGGCGAATATAGTAAAAATATAGAAGGATTTATGACTGGATTTGCAGACTGTGATTCAATAATTGATGATAATGATATTCCAGAATTTATTTCAGTAGACGATTTACTTAATAGATATTTAGATGATATGAAAAATATAACTGGTGTTGCAATATATAACATAAATTGTGATTGTATAGGTGAAAAGGGTAGGGGAAAAAGTTTAGAAAAGTAGTATTATTTAAAAAACAATATTAATGTAAATGGAAACCAAATTAAAAAGTTAATCATATTTTTAAATTTGTAGAGCTACAAAAAGTACTAAAAAACTTGCACAAGCAAGTTTTTACTAAATAGTGCATAAGCATAACAAGTTTGAAAATCTTTTGAAAGATTAATTTCTATATTAATAAAATCACTAAATTACGGAATTTTAACAAAAATTTCATTTGTTCGCTTGTCTTATAATATAGATTTATAGTATAATTTATATAGGGAATATCAGTTGTTTGAGTGTCTACCAAATCTCTTATAGAGAGGAGGTTTGATTTATAGTGAAAACTAAGACCTTTATTATAAAAGTTCTAAAGTTCATTACTATCATTTTATTTCTCCTTATCATTATGATAGTAGTAATAAAAAAATGACACTTAATTCATATTTGAATTAAATGTCCATCTGAATTAAATTTTAGGTAGACATTCAACATTGCAAAACTGAATGTTCCCTTTTTAATTTTATGCAATTTTTCTTGCCAAATACATAATAACATAAAACTTATATTTTTGCAAGTTCCTTTTTTTGTAGGATAGTGTCGAAAGTTGTCGGGAAATAGAAAAAACATACCATATTTGCTATAATAAAATTATCAAAATAGATAGCGAGGTATGTTTTCTATATATAGTATAACACAAAATTACTCTTTAGAGTTTAAAAATTATATAAAAAATAAAATTTCTTCTGTTATTGAAGATATTTCTGCTAATTTTATATGTAATTTATTTAATAATTGTAGTAACAAATATTTAAAATTACAAGAATATAAATTTAATGTAAATATTATGGTATTATATTGAATACAAAAAAGAAAAACTTAATTTTTCTATATTTTAAAAAAGTAGTTCTTCTAATATTCCTATTATTGAATCTGAAATAACTAGGCCTATATATGATTCTCTTATGGCTTAGCTCATTCTCTATGATGGAATTTCCCGACACAAAATTACACTATCAAACATATTTATTTTTTTACTGATATTATATAATTTTTATTAAAATGAATATAATAAAATTAAATAGTGTCATTGTAAAAAAGTGGCAAAAATGCCAAAAAAATACAATAGTAATATTGAAAAAATTTAAATATTTGATATAATGTCATTGTAAAAAAGTGGCAGAAATGTCAAAAAAATACAATGGAGGGATACCATATGAAACAAATAAATAGAGATATATACTTAAACAAATTAATTAATAGAAAAGAAAATGGAATGATTAAAATAGTTACAGGAATAAGAAGATCAGGTAAGTCGTATTTATTAGATCCTATTTTTAAGGACTATTTAATAAATAGCGGGGTTAGCGAAGACCATATAATTAAACTTGATTTGGAAGAAAGAAAAAACAAAAAATATTTGGATCCAGATATATTAGATCAATATATTCGTAGTTTAATTGTTGATGAAAATATGTACTATATAATATTAGACGAAATACAAAAAGTTTCTGATTTTGAGTCTGTGTTAAATGGGTTTTTACATATTAAAAATGTTGATGTATATGTAACTGGTAGTAATTCAAAGTTTTTATCATCTGATATTATAACAGAATTTAGAGGTCGTGGAGATGAAGTAAGAGTTTACCCTCTATCTTTTAAAGAATTTACTTCTTTTTATAAAGGAACACAAGATGAGGCTTGGAATGAATATCTAGTTTATGGAGGTATACCTTATATTTTAACAAAGAAGACTGATGAAGAAAAAAGTTCATATTTAAGTAATTTATTTAATACATCATATTTGAATGATATAATTGAAAGAAATAATATTGAAAGAGTAGATGTTTTAAATATACTTGTAGATATATTAGCTTCTTCAGTAGGTTCACTTACAAATCCTACAAAATTAGCAAATACTTTTACTAGTAATATGATTAAAGATGTTAATGTTCAAACAATAGCATCATACATCAACTACTTATTAGATGCATTTTTAATTAGTAAAGTAGAAAGATATGATATTAAAGGAAAAAAATATAAATCTACTCCAAGCAAGTATTATTTTACAGATGTTGGCCTTAGAAATGTTAGAATTAATTTTAGACAGTTAGAAGAAAACCATTTGATGGAAAATATTATATATAACGAATTATTAATAAGAGGATATAATGTAGATGTTGGTATTGTAGAAATACGAGAGAAAAATAAAAGAAAACAATTAGAAGTTGATTTCATATGCAATCAATCTTATAAAAAATATTATGTTCAATGTACTTTGCATTTAGATGAAAGAGAAAAAACACTTAATGAAGAAAAGCCTTTGATAAATATCGGAGATGAATTTAAAAAAATAATTGTAGTAAAAGATAATATAAAGCACAGGTATACAGAAGAAGGTATATTAGTAATTGGAATACAGGAATTTTTACTTAATCAAGATAGTTTAAATTTATAGTTTAGTTTATATCTGATTTAGCTTCTTTCTATATAATAAAATTAAATAGTGTCATTGTAAAAAAGTGGCATAAATGCCAAAAAAATACAATAAAGTATAAATTTAATAAAACTAATTTTATATTAGTATAATCAATTGACTTTTTCTAGGAATAATGTTATAATCTTCCTAGGAAAAGGAAATGATGCATATAAATAACTATGATAAGATTTTAGATTATGCTAAAAAGAATAATGGATATATTACTGCAAAAGAAACGGGAAGTTTAGAAGTTAATAGAACATTTTTAAGTAATTTAGTAAATGATAAAAAATTAGAAAGAGTTGGAGCAGGTATTTATAAATTGCCTGAATATCCAATTGATAATTTTTACATTTTATCTAAAAGTAGTAAGAATATGTGTTATTCGCATGCAACTAGTTTATATCTACATAATATGTCTGATAGGATTCCATTAGTTTATGATATTACTGTACCATATAATTATAGTGGTAATTTATTAAATAATGAAAATGTATCATTAAGATATGTTAAAGATGATGTTTTTGAACTTGGAATGATTGAGATTAAAACTATTAATGATTTAACAGTTAAATGTTATGATTTAGAAAGAACTATTTGCGATATTATTAAAGATAAAAATCGTATGGATAAAGAGGTTTATTCTAAAGCATTAAAAGAGTATGCAAGAAATAAAGATAAAGATATTTTTAAACTAGTTAAATATGCTAAAAAATTAGATGTTGAAAAAGAGGTTATAGAAATTATGCAGGTGATTTTATAATGAATAGTGATAAATTGAATTATATTATAAAAAAGAAATCTAATGGCAATAATAATTTAGCACATCATCTACATCAAATGTTTTTCTTTGAACATGTTTTAATGAGATTAGAAAAAAGTAAATATAGAGATAATATTATATTAAAAGGTGGAGTTTTACTTTCTTCTATTATTGGGGAAGATTTAAGAACTACTAAAGATATAGATGCTACTTTAAAAAGTCTGCCATTAAATGTAGAATCTATTAGAAATATCTTTGAAGAAATATTATCTATTGATGTAAATGATAATGTTAACTTTGAAATAGTTGATATTAAAGATATTAGATTTGAGGATGAGTATGGTGGATTTAGAATAAATGTTAAAGGTACTTTTGATAAAATAAGAACTAATTTTTTTATCGAAATAACTACTGGAGATATTATTACACCTAGAGAAATTAAATATAAATACAATTCTATTTTTGAAGATAAAAAGATAAATATTATGGCATATACTATTGAAACTATTATTGCCGAGAAATTTGAAAGTATAATTAGTAAAAATATTACTACTACAAGAGCAAAAGATTTTTATGATTTATATATGTTAATGAATAAACATAAAAAAGAAGTTAATGATAAGAATTTAGTTAAAGCTATAGAAAATACTTTTAATAAAAGAAATATAGAATTTAATATAGATAATTTTAAAGAGGCAGTAGAAATGTTAAAAGATAGTACTGCTTTAAAAAGAGTATTTGCTGATTATCAAAGTAAATTAGAATATGCAAAAGAAGTTAGTTTTGATGATACAATTAAAGCACTCAGTGAAATAATAAATATATTAGAAAAAGAATTAGTTTTAGTATAGATTTAAAAATATTGATTTTTAGGATAAATTATAGTTAGTATATTATTATTGCACTTGAGAAAGTGCAATAGAAAAGAAAATGCTCTCGCTCCCAGATGGTGCGAGTAATAAATTATCCCGAACGAAAATATTTTGAAAACTTTATCAGATTGATAGAGTTTTTTTATATTATAAAGATAATGAACGAGTTGTTAAAAGAGATAAACAACTCATCTTTTTTTCATTTAAGAAAAAAACAAGTTTGATATTTAAGTTATTTACAATAAAAAAGAAAAGTGATAATATATTAATCAAAACTTTCGTAAGCAAATTATTTAACAATTTTTATGAGGTGTCAAAATGAAATTAAATTTTAATAAAATACAACAGTTAAATTCTAATCAGTTATATAATATTTTATTAGTCAATATTAAAAATATAAAATCTAAATTTGAATATATCGAAATAAATGATATCTATCCAGAATTAGTATTAACATTAGTACCTAGAAAGAATTTAACTTTGAAAAATAATGGTGATAAAAATGAATGATGATGAATTATTTATTGATAAATTACCTAAGTCCTTATCAAAAGATGAGTTGCAGATTTTAATTAAACAGGTAAAAGATGGTTCAAAAGAAGCTAGAGATGAACTTATAACTCACAATATTAGATTAGTTTTATATGAAATAAATACAAAATTTAAAAATGTTAATTATGATAAAAAAGATTTAGTATCTATTGGTAATTTAGGATTAGTAAAAGCAGTTGATACCTATGACTTATCAAAAAAATTTGAATTTTCAACTTATGCAGCAAGATGTATTGATAACGAAATTTTAATGTTTTTAAGGAAAATAAAAAAGGATAGTAGAGTTAATATTAATAGTTTAAATGATATAATTTTTGATGATAAGGATGGTAGTGAGATTAAATTAGAAGATCAAATTAGTGATGATAGAGATTTAGTAGAAGAATGTGAAAATGCTGAAATTTATAAAGCTATAAGGGAAATAGTAAAAGATTTGCCAGGCATAGATGGAGAGATTATCAGATTGTATTTTGGCTTTTACAATGATAAAACTTATACACAAAATGAAATAGCAAATAAGTTCCATCTTAATCAAGTTCGTGTTTCAAGAATAATTGCTAAAAATGTCAAACAAATAGGTGAAATTTTAGATTCTAAAGGTTTAATAGAACTACGTTCTAATAAACATAATTTAAAAAAGGAAAGTGAAGAAGAAATGAAAAAATTACAAACAATATATGAATATTTTAAAGAATATACTAAAGAACAAGTTGATGAAATGTTAACAAAACTTACTGAAAAAGAAAGAGAGTTAGTGATGATTAGATATGGAGAAGATTTAAATAATCCAGTATCTACTAAATTAACAAAAGAACAAACTGATAAATTTTATGGTTCATTAGTTCATAAGATGAAAAGATTATTATCAAATCTAACAAAAGAGATAAAACCAAGAAAATCTAGACAAAAGGAAGAGAAAATCCAACAAGTGGTAGAACAAACTAAAGTAGAAGAGGATAACATAGTAGAATCAAAACCAGTAGAAGAATTAATAACTTCTACTGAATCGCAAGAAAAACCACTAGAGGTAACATCAAGTAACAATAAAGAAATGACAAAAGAAGATTACATAAATGTATTAGAATTATTAAGAACACCATCATTTACTCAAATGATGAACTCTTTATCAGTAAAAGAAGCAGTAATAATATCACTCAGATTAGGATACATAGATGGAAAGTATTTTTCAACAGAATCAATATCAGAGTTTTTAGGAATAGAACCAATAGAAGTAATAGAAACAACAAAGAAAGTATTATTAGTATATAAAGATAATATAAATAGTTTAATAGATAATTTAGTAGAAATAGTAACAGAAAAATCCTTACAAAAATAAAGTTCCGAAGTTGGAACTTTTTTGTTTGAAAAATATATTTTATAAAGTTATTTTCTAAAAAACGTAAAGTTATTTACAAAAAAAGTCAAAATGTGTCAATATGTTTTAAAATTTTACAAATTTATTGTATAATGAATATAGTACTTGATAATATTCTGATTGTAAGTATATAACTTTAGAAAGTTAAGAGGTGATTTATGGAAGTTATATTTAGAGAAGCAAATTACGATGATATTGAATCAATAATTACTCTATGTAATGAGTGTTTTGATGAAAATACATCGTTAGAATATGCACAGGAAAATTTTAAGAAAACAGAAAATGATTCAAATCAAATCTATATAATAGGTTTAGCAAACGGTAATATTGTAGCTCATGCAAAAATTACAATAATTCCAACTATGTATGAAAACATGAATACTTATGCAATTTTAAATCATGTATGTGTAAAGAAAGAGTTAAGAAGAGAACATATAGGAACAAAGATGTTAGATGAATGTTTTAGGATTGCTAAAGAACATAATTGTAAATGTGTTGAATTATGGTCAAAAAATTTTAGAGTTGCTGCACATGCCCTATACCAAAACTATGGGTTTGACGTTATGGATGCAAAATTTTTTACCAAGGATATTTAAAGGAGTGAAGTAATTTGAAAATAAGTAATGTATATGTTGGTGGCTGGTTTCAAAGAACTATGCTACAATTATCAGAAATATATGATTTTTTAAGAGAAGGTAAAAGTAGGTTAAACTTAGATCAAAAAAAACTCACTGAATTTCAAAAAAATCTTGAGATAGGTAGAATCGATTATGGAGTATCTGGTGAAGAATATATTGAATTTACAACTGCACTAGATATAAAAGTAAAAATATTTGAAGATGGTCTAATTGTACTAAATAATCAAAAGGTAAGTGAAGATACATTAAATGCAGATATAAATAAAGTTACAGATTATTATGAAAAAAAATTATCTCCTGCTTTTAGTTATCTATTTAGCCTAGGAGCTCCTGTTCCTAAAGAACTTGCTAATATTGAAACTATATATCCATATTTTATAGTGTGTGAGAATGCTACAAGAGATGAGATATCTAATTTATTAACAAGTACAGAAAAGCAAAAATATTTTGAATTTCAAAACGATAAATATACTGTTTTAAGAGGTGATAAATATTATTTTATTAACAATTTAAAACAATCTAGTGAAAATATAGAAAGATATATTGAAGAACAAATATTTATAAGAGAGTTTAAAGGTCAATTACATAGATATCTAAATATTCATAGGATTATCTGGGAAAAAATAGATGCGGTAAAAGAAAATACTAATGTAAAAGGTGCAGAACTTGTCAAGTTCACTACAAAACTTGAAGGATATGCAAAAACTATAAATTTGATTGATGGAAGAATTAATCAAATGGGTACATATATTTCAACAAGAGAAAAAATTGCAAAAAGTGATAAGGAACTTTCTGAATTTTTAGCTATATCAGGTTATAGATATGAAACACTTAGAGATACACTAGATTATATTAAGTATCTTTGGGTTATGACTAAAAACTATGTATCTTCAGCTCAAAAATTATTTGATGGTATAAAATCAGATATTACAAATAAATCAGTAGATAGTTTAACTATTGTAACATCTATGGGCGCGGGAGCTTCTATAATAGGTTTATTAACAGAAACTGCACCCGAGTTTACTGTTTTTGGAGTTATTTATTTCTTTATTTTAGCTCTATTAGGTTGGGGTTCTACAAAAATACTTAATATGATTGCTAAAAGAAGAACATATGAAGTATCTGATATTGAATATGAAAAAGATATAAAATAATGAATAGATAAAGACATCAAATATTTGGTGTCTTTATTTCGAGTAAAATATTTACATTGAAAAATAATTTTGTTATAATTTTCATGATATACATGGTAGGATGCTACTATATAAATGTATGAAAGGGGTTAATATGAACAAATATTTGATAACTGTTATTGTTCCAATCGTTGAAGCAGAATATGAATTATTTATTCCAAACAATAAGAAAGTTGGTACAATAAAAAAATCTATACTTGGTGCTTTAAGCGAATTGACTAGTGGTGCATTTAAGAAAGATATGTCCGAGGTGCGCTTCTTAGATAGAGATACTGGACTTGAATTTGATAATAACATGTATATCAAAGATTCAGGAATAAAAAATGGGTCAAAGATAATAATAATGTAGAATGGAGGCGAGATTATGGATTTAAAAATAAATTATGAGTTAACAAAAAGTGTAGGTAATGATGTATTAACTAAACATGAGGAATTTCAAGCACTTTTAGATACTATAAAAAGTAATAACAATAATTTAAAAACTTATTGGGAAGGTAGTGACTCAGAACAATATGCGATTGCAGTCGAAGAACAAGCAAGATATATGCAAGATTTGTCTGATGAAATTGCTTCAATAGGAAATTTCTTAATAAAAGTTGGAAATGAATATGAAAGAGTTGCTCAAGAAAATGCAAATTCTATAAATGGATAGGAGGAAAAGTATGAATAATGCAAGTGGTATTTCAAAATTATCATATTCTGAGATTGAAGAAATAGCTGAAAATTTAAATAGTTCATCAAGAAACATGGAAACTTTATTAAATGAAATAAAAAATTTATTTGAAAAAGTTGGTACAGATGAAGTATGGAGTGGTACAGCAGCTGCAACTAGTAAAGAAACTTTTGATAGATTAAGCGAAAAATTCCCTCAATTTTCTCAAGCTATATCTAATTGCCATAGTAAGTTAATGACTGTTATAGCTAAC
Source organism: uncultured Bacilli bacterium (assembly GCA_947632265.1). Classification (GTDB taxonomy): domain Bacteria; phylum Bacillota_I; class Bacilli_A; order RF39; family UBA660; genus UMGS1613. The sequence goes on along the minus strand of CANROP010000005.1, from coordinate 8,225 downwards.
TTTAAAGCTGTTGATAATGCTGTTATGGGTAGGGAATAGAAACGATATGTTTCGTATTCTTTACAAGTAAATAAATATTATTTTATTTACTTGTAAATGGTATAAAACATTTTAGAAAGTGAGTGATTTATATGCAAACAGAAACAGAAGATTATATAATAGAAATTGATACTGATGAAATAAAATCATGTGCGAATAATCTTAGTTTAAATGTTTCTTCTATTTCTTCTTCTATATCAAATTTTTCAAGTGAAATAGATAATATAAATGATGTTTGGAATGGAATAGATGCTCTAGCATACATAAATTTTATGGAGGGTATTTGTACTCCTGAATTAACCTATCTTAAAGATTTATTAGGTTCATATATATCATATTTAACAGTGGTTTCTAACATTTATGCTCAAATGGATGAAGAGTTTTCACAAAAGAAAATAACGGTGGTGTAATTAATGGAAGAGAAAATAAGCTATGAAGGTGTGGAGAGTTCTTGCGAGGCTTTACATACTATTGTTGAAAAATTAAAAAGTGAATTAGAAGAATCATTAAAAAATTTAAATGGTATAGCTGGATATAATGGAGTTTGGAAGGGAAAAGCTGCAAATGCATTTGTAAGTAAAATAAGAAGTGGTAATGGATCACAACCTTTTGAACAATCTTATACAAATGTATTAAATGAAATAGATAATACTGTAGTATTTATGGCTGAATGTTCTATAGGGTATCAAAATTTAGAATCCAATGTAATAAATGGAGTTTCTTCAAATTTAAAAACAAATACTCCTAGTTCAGAAAATTCAAGTATATATAGACTATATCAAAATAGGAGGTAGTTATGGATTTTTCAAATATAAGTGTATCAGCTTTAAGAACTTTAGCTAGTAATTTAAAAAGAGAAATAGAAAAAATAAAAAGTGGTCAAAGTTTAAATTTAGAAAATTGTAAAGTTTCTAAGGAAGATTGGATAGCTTCTGCACGTATTCCATATGATGAGGCACTTACCCATTTAGAAACTAAATCATTTGATGGATTAAATGCAGTTATTGAAAAGATTGCTAATCTTGCAGATAAAATAGAATCATGGCAAAAGAAAAAAGATGAAAAAAAAGCTAAGCAAAGAGAACTCGCACAAACTGATGTTAAATTGAAACAAGTAGAAATAGCTTTAAAATCTGTTTCTTTAGAAGAAAATATAAAAGAACATGCAAAATTAACAGAAGAGCAAAAACGTTTAACTATTCTTTTAAAACAACTACAAGATGAGATTGATGATTTAAATAGAGAAATGAACGAATTATCAAAAACTATTACAAGTATATTTGGTTAGGGGTGTTACATGAGTCATATTAAAATAAATATAAGAAGTTTAGAAAAATCTAAACAAAATCTAGAAAATTTAAAAAGTAAAATTAATGAAGATATTGATTCAATAATTAATTCTATTTCATCTATAGGTGAATTTAAGTCAAAAATAGAAGAAGAAATAAAAAGTGCGATTTCAAATATTAATTCAAATTTTGATAATACAATAAATTGGTTAAATTCTTATATAACTAGTGTTAATAGTGTTGAAGAATATTTATCTGGAGAGGTAAAAGTTTGCTCTAATGTTTCAAGTAGTGTTGCAACTCTTTTATCTAAGTTACCAGAAGTAGATAGTATTTCTAATATTGAAGTGTTTTCAGTAGATAAGTTTGTTGAAAATTTAGCCTTAGCTATGACTAAACCGAATGTTTCAATAGATAAAGGTATAGATGCAACTGTAAACTTTAGACAAGATGATAAAGAATGGGGTAATATTGTAATTGGGCATAATAAAGAGGGAAAAGCAATAAAAGTTTCATCAGCAGGTTGTCTTCTTACTTCATTTGCTATTTTGATAAAAGCATATGGCCTTGATTCTAATATTACACCAGAAATTTTAGTTAATGAACTTCTTAAAAAATCTGGTAAGGATAACTCAACAGGATTTACATCAGGTGGCGGGTTAAAGTTTGGACACTTTTGTGATGTAGTTGATGGAGTTGATTCTATAAAACCTATAGAATTTAATTCTAAAAAAAGTAAGTTCGATCAAATAAAAGAACAATTTGATTTAGGCAATATGGTTGCTGTACAAGTTGGAAATAAAAGTGGTAAAACTCACTATGTTTCAGTACTTGGAATAGATGGCGATAATATAATTGTAAGTGACCCAGGTAGTGGTGAAATATATAATTTATGGCAGGATGATGATCATGATCCAAATAATGCAACAGGAATGTATGTTTTAGAACCAGTAAAGAGTAAATAAATATTAAAAAAAGTAGAATAGAAATGGGGTGCTAAATGAGAGTTTCTATAATTAAATCTTCTAGAATAAATAATATTATTTTACCTAGTAAAATCGAAGGAAATTATTGGATAAGTGGAATCGATGAAAACGGTATTAGAAGAAATTTAATGTCTACTGAATCAGAAAATGGTAAATGGAAATTAATAAGTAATAATGATGTTTACTGTGTATCAAATAATAGAAGAATACCTTTTGTGTATCTTGAAGTTGGTAATTATTATTTGGTTTATAATGATATAGAAAAAAGTTATTTTGTTTTATATTGCTCTAATATCGATATAAAATATCAAGCATATCAAATTCAAAATAGAATATCAGAAGGTATTACTATAGGTAGTAATCCAAATAACTTAGTAGTATATAGTAGTATTGATGACTATGCTTGTTTTATTAAACTTGTAAATGGTAAAGTATATATTGTAGACAATAATTCAAAAAATGGTATATACGTAAATGACATTAGAATAAGAAAAGAAGTAGAACTTAAAATAGGCGATATTATATTTATATCAGGATTAAAAATAATATTATCCATTTTAAATAATTCATATTGTTTATATATAAATACAAATGATGTTAAAAATTTAAAAGTTAATTTAGAACAAACAAATAAAATAACACCATTAAATACCCCATTTACTGAAAGTACTGAAGAAGTAGAATTTAAGATGTATAATGAAAATGAGTACTTTCATAAAGTACCTAGATTTTTTAGGAAAAATGATGCTTTAGAATTAACAGTTGACCCACCCCCAACAAAAGTTGATGAAAAAGATCAACCAATAATTCTTACAATAGGGCCTATGCTTACTATGTCTATGACTTCTTTAGTAATGGGTTATGCATCTTTAAGTAGTGTTTTTAATGGTAGTAGTACATGGGGTAATGTAATACCTTCATTAATAATTTGCGGTGCGATGATCGCAACCGTATTTATATGGCCAGTATTTACTAAGTGGTATAACAAAAAAACTCGTATAAAACAAGAGAAAGAACGTCAAAAAAAATATAGTAAATATATTGAGAGTAAAAGACAAATTATTAAACAAGAAAAAATTAATCAAGAAAGTTTATTGAAAAATAATTATATGACTTCAATAGAAGCTTCTAATGTAATTCTAAAAAGATTTACTAACTTGTGGCAGAGAAGAATAGATGATGATGATTACTTAGAAGTTAATTTAGGTGAAGGTTCAATACCTATGGAAATTAAAATAAAGTATCCAGAAGACCATTTTACAATGGCAGAAGATAACCTTGTAGAAATAGCTTCTACTTTAAGTAAAGAACCTAAAATGCTAAATGGTGTTCCTATAGTTTTATCACTCACTAAAAATTATATAAGTGGTTTTATAGGTGGAGATGCTTTAACTGATTATGTAAAAAGATTATTAGTTCAAATACTTGCTCAGCACAGTTATGATGATTTAAAAATAGTAGTTTTAACTGATGAGGAGAAAGCACACCAATGGAATTTTTTAAAAAATATTCCACATGTATTTAGCGATGATAAAAGTATAAGATTTTTTGCGACTAATAGTGATGAATATAAAAGTGTATGTTATTACTTAGATAATCAAATAAATGCAGTAAAAGAAAAGAATGCTAATTATTCTGAATCTAAAGAAAGTTTTAATAAAATTTATCTTATAATTACTGATAGTTTTAAAAAAGTAAGAGAATTTGATGTATTTAATAATATTTTAAATAGTAAAACTTATTTAGGATTTAGTTTAATGATACTCGATACAAAAATAACTAACTTACCAGATCAATGTGGTACCTTTATTAATTTAAATGATTCATCTGGAGAACTTAGAAGTAGTGAAAATATTAACAAAAGTATTGGATTTAAAGCAGATTTAATCTCACCAATAAACTATGATGCTCTAGCTAAAGTACTATGTAATATACCAATTGAACAAAATGAAAACGATGATTCTAAATTAGTCGATAGAGTTGGATTTTTAGAAATGTATGATGTAGGTAAAGTAGAACAGTTAAACTCATCAGTAAGATGGGCTACTAATAATCCAATTTTAAGTCTTCAAGCTCCTGTTGGAATTGGTAAAACTGGAGAAATAATAAGCCTTGATTTACATGAAAAATTCCACGGACCTCATGGACTTATAGCGGGTATGACAGGAAGTGGGAAATCTGAATTTATAATTACATATATTTTATCTATGGCCATTAATTATCACCCCTATGAAGTACAATTTATTTTAATAGATTATAAAGGTGGAGGACTTGCAGGTGCTTTTGAAAATAAAATAACTGGTTTAAAATTACCACATTTAGTTGGAACTATAACAAACTTAGATACTAATGAAATTATGAGAAGTTTAGTTTCAATAGAATCTGAACTAAAAAGAAGACAAGCTTTATTTAATAAAGCAAGAGAAATATCTGGTGAAAGTACAATAGATATTTATAAATATCAAAGAATGTACAGGGAAAAAATAGTAAGTGAACCTATCTCACATTTATTTATAATATGTGATGAGTTTGCAGAACTTAAACATCAACAACCTGATTTCATGGATAAATTAATAAGTGTATCAAGAATTGGACGTAGTTTAGGAGTACATTTAATTCTATCTACACAAAGACCAAGTGGTGTTGTAGATCCACAAATATGGAGTAATACTAGGTTTAGAATTTGTTTGAGAGTACAAGATAAATCTGATTCAAATGATATAATTAAATCACCAGATGCAGCCTACTTAAAACAAACTGGTAGATTTTATTTCCAAGTTGGATATAATGAAATATTCTCACTAGGTCAATCTGCTTATGCAGGTGGAAAATATATTCCAACAGAAAAAGTAGTAAAAGTATTAGATACAAGTATTGATTTTATAGATAATGTTGGTTATGTTTATAAAAAGACTGATACTAAAGTAAAAAATTTGGAACAAAAACCTATAAATTTAGGTGAAGAATTAATTAATATAGTTAAATATTTAAGTGATATAGCTAAAGATCAAAATATTAAATGTCAACCACTATGGTTAGAAAAAATGAGTTCTGATATAAGGGTTGAAGACTTAGCTTATAAATATAATTATAAAAAAGAAAATTATATTATAAATCCTATAATAGGTGAATATGATATACCATCAAGACAGGAACAAAGATTATTAACTCTTCCTCTAACTAATGAAGGAAATGCACTTATTTATGGAGCTAGTGGTAGTGGTAAAGAAAATTTAATTACAACTTTGATATATTCATCTGAACTTTATTATTCACCAGAAGAATTAAACTATTATGTTATGGATTTTGGTTCAGAGTCACTTAAAATGTTTAATGATTATCCTATAGTTGGCGATGTACTAACTTCAAGTGATGACGAGAAAATCAGAAATTTATATAAGATGCTAAATGATATAGTTGAAGAAAGAAAAGTACTTTTTGCTGAATATAATGGAGATTATTATACATATTGTAAAAATAGTGGCGATAAAGTACCTGCTATTGTAGTAGTTATTAATAGTTATGAATCTTATCAAGAAATGTATGATGATTTATCTGATGAATTAATTATGTTAACAAGAGATTGCAATAAATATGGTATTTATTTCGTTATAACTGTAAATACTCCAAATGGAGTTAGATTTAAATTGAAACAAAACTTCGCTATTTTCTATTCATTACAACAAAATAATGATGATGATTATACTTCTATACTTGGAAATGTTCATAAAAATTATCCAGATAAAATATTTGGACGTGGAATTTTTAGATTAGATGATGTTTATGAATTTCAAACTGCTCTTGTAGCAGAAAGAGATAATATCATTAGATATATTAAAGATAAGAAAAATGAGTTTCTAGCAAACTCTAATATAAAAGCTAAGAGTATACCAGTTTTACCTGTTACTGTTTCATATAAAGATATTTATAGTGAATTTGGTAAATCTGATGAGATGATTATAGGAATAGATAAAAATACATTGGAACTTGCTAAATTTAATTTTATTAAAAATTATGTAACTATAATAACTTCATTTGATTTAAATATTACTGAAAGTTTTATTAATCCTTTGATAAATCAGATGATTGCAACTAATAAATCCACTTTAATTGTTATAAATGCTGAAGATTATACTATAGATAATACTTATAAATCATATTATAATTATTATAGTGATAATTTTGATAAGGTATTTGAAAATTTATGTAGTTATATAAAATCCAAAAAAGAGCAATACATAAAAAATAATTATAGTAGAAAAATATTTGAAAATGATAGAAAAATCACTTGTATGATTATAGGCATTGAATCATTTAAAAATAGATTAGATGAATCTATTAAAGATCAATTTGGTGAATTGTTTGTTTCAGGAAAAGATTTAGGTATAATTAATTTTATAATCGTTGATAGCATTTCAAAAATCAAAAAATTTGAAATTGATTCATGGTATAAGACTTGTGTAAATTCAAGTTATGGTATATGGTTTGGAAATGGTATTAATGAACAATTTACTATTAGAATTGCTCAAAAGATAAATGAAATGAGACAAGATATTCCAAATAATTTCTGTTTTGTTATTAAAAGAGGCAAAGTACAATACGTTAAGTATGTTGAAAATTTAAAATTAAAGTAGAAAAATTAAAGATTTATAAAGTCTTTAATTTTTTGTTAGTATAATTATTGATAAAAGCAAAAAAGGTAAATAAGTGAATCAAAAATATTGACATAAAATTTCTATTGTGATAATATTTATTTAGACACGAGTTTGTGTTTTTATTTTAGAAAAAACATAGGATTAAAGTAGGTGGAATATGAAAAGATTAGCTAGGTTTTTTGTAAATGTAAAAAAGGAAATGGGTAGAGTTAGATGGCCAAAGAGAAAAGAGATGATTAAATTCTCTACAGCTACAATAGCTATTATTTGTTTCTTTATGTTGTTCTTTGAAGGAATAAATGGAATAATAAGTGCGGTTATGAAGGTGTTTAGTTAATGGAAAAAGAATGGTATGTAGTAAATACTTATTCTGGGCATGAGAATAAGGTAAAAGAAAAACTAGAAATGCGTGCGAGTACTATGGGTATGGAAGATTACATATTTCGTGTAGTAGTTCCATCTCAAAAAGAAATAGTAGTAAAAAATGGAAAAGAAGTAGAAAAAGATTCTAAAATGTTTCCAGGATACATACTAGTAGAGATGATAATGACTGATGAAGCTTGGTTTATAGTACGTAATACACCAGGTGTTACAGGATTTATAGGATCTAGTGGTAAAGGAGCTAAACCTTTCCCACTAACTAAGCAAGAAGTAGACAAAATACTAGGCAATATGGGAATGAGTAGAATAGATGTAGAAAACGAAATAAAAGAAGGAGATACCGTAAAAGTAATAAGTGGTGCATTTGCCAATATGTTTGGTAAAGTAAAACTTGTAGATATGGCAAATCAAAAGTTAGAAATCGCACTAGATCTATTTGGACAAGAAACTATTGTAGAAGTATTGTTTACTGAAATTGAAAAAGCATAAAAAATGTATGAAATTGAAAAAGCATAAAAAATGTATGAATAATTAGTAAAAATGTCTCTGTTTTTGGTAACAAATAATTAGTGAAAATGTCTCTACACATATTTTTTATTGACAATAGGCAATTATGTGATAGGCTTCTTAGCCAAAGGCTTATTTTATCAGCTCTTGGCAAGCCGAAAACATCACATAATTGAGTCCCTGTTGTCAATAAAATGGACTAGTAAGCCAGGACGTTTTTACTAATTATTCGCTTTTAAATAGGGACATTTTCAAAAATTATTCACAGTATGAAATTGAAAAAGCATAAAAAATGTGTGAAAAATTTTTGAAAATGATAGTGAAATAAAAAATAATAATTAGTGAAAATGATAGATATATTTAACGGC
>CANROP010000004.1 GCA_947632265.1 uncultured Bacilli bacterium | reverse complement strand
TTATGTATACAGATGAGGGAAACTTCATATAATAAAAAAGAGATACACTTGATATTCTCTGTTAGGTGTTTTCTCTAATTGTGTTTATTTATGAAAACACCGTTTCTAGAAGATTCGGTGTTTTCGTGATTAGTCCTTTTTAAGGACTATTATCGTATATAATACGATAATTGAGAATACAATTACCAATTCCATTGGAATTAATCCTTTCTATAATGTTTATCATCATAGAAATCACCTCTTTTCTACTGTAATAACAGTGAATAGAGTAAAACACCTAACTATCTTATGTATCTCAATAAACATTATACCATTAGTGAATTTATCAGTCAATATTTTTAAATTTTTTTGCATGAAAAATTTGACTAAATGTATAAAATGTGTTATTATGTATACAGATGAAGGAAACTTCATCTAATAAAAGAGATACACTTGATATTCTTGAGTTAGGTGTTTTCTCTATTTGTATTTTTTTATGAAAACACCGTTTCTAGAAAATTCAGTGTTTTTGTGAATTAGTCCTTTTTAAGGACTATGATCGTATATAATACAATAAAAGCAAATGCAAAAGCCATAGAAATTAATCTTTCTGTGGCTTTTGTATTTCTATGTTTGCTGGAATAATAGTAATCAGAATAAAACATCCAATTATATTTTGTATCTATAAATTTGTAAAAATTTTACATGAAAAATTTGACTAAATGTATAAAATATGTTATTATTTGTACAGATGAAGAAAACTTCATCTAATAAAAGAGATACACTTGATATTCTCTGTTAGGTGTTTTCTCTATTGTTTTTTTGGAAAAACACTGTTTCGAGAAGATTCGGTGTTTTACATTCAACATTTTCATTTATAAAAATTTTACAAATAAAAGATAGTTATTCATCTTCTGAAGAACTACCTTTTTTTACATCTATTATTTTTTGTATTATTAAACAACTATATAGGGTAATTAAATATATTAAATCTAATATATTACCACTAACTATAAAACTTCCTATTAACAAATAACTTATAAACACAACAGACCAACACCACAAACACTTCCCAGTATTTTTATTTGTAGTCATATTATCTCCCTTTCGTTATATTATAAGTACAACAATAAGAATATAACACAACTTTATATAATAATAAATAGACATTTTAATTTTTTATTCGACAAATTACTACTATTTACACAAGAATGTAAAATAAAATATTAATTATTTTTTTCTATTCTAACAAATAAAGGAACTGGATCGTTTAATGTACTTCCTTCTTTTAATTTACCAAACTCATCAATTGAATCATAAGATATATATTCAGTATTTAATTGTCTAAATATCTCTTTAGAAGTTCTAGGAAGGAATGGCTCTAGTAAAACTGCACCTATTCTAATAGATTCAAGTAAATTGTATAAAACTCTCTTTAATCTATCTTTATTTTCTTCTTTTGCTAGTATCCATGGAGTAGTTTCATCTATATATTTATTACATCTTCTAAATATTTCAAATACTTCGTTTAATGCATCAGCTACTCTAAGTTCTTCCATGTATTTCTCTACTTTACCTTTAGTAGATAATACTGTATTTATTAAATCATCATCTATAGATTCTTTTTTATCACTATTTACAACTACATTATCAAAATACTTTTTATTCATAGATATAGTTCTATTTACTAAATTACCTAAAATATTAGCTAAATCTGAATTATATCTCTCTTCTATTAACTCATAAGTAATATTCCCGTCATTAGCAAACGGTATTTCATGTAATACATAGTATCTTATCGCATCTACTCCATATTTTTCTACTAGTTCATCTGCATATATAGTATTACCTTTACTCTTACCCATTTTATCATTATTTGAAAGTAACCAAGGATGTCCAAATATTTGACGTGGTAACTCTACATCAAGTGACCATAAGAAACATGGCCAATATATACTATGAAATCTAACTATATCTTTTCCTATTAAATGCAAGTCTGCTGGCCAATATTTTTTAAATGTTTCACTAGGATTATCTACATCATAACCTATATTTGTTATATAATTTGTAAGTGCATCTAACCATACGTAAACTACGTGCTTTGGATCAAAATCTACAGGTATTCCCCAACTGAAGCTTGTTCTAGATACACATAAATCTTGAAGACCAGGTTTGATAAAGTTATTTAACATTTCGTTTCTTCTTGATTCTGGTTGTATAAATTTAGGATTTTCTTCTATAAATTTCTCTAATCTATCTTGATATTTAGATAATTTAAAGAAATATGCCTCTTCTGTTGCCTCACTAACAGGTCTACCACAATCTGGGCATTTACCATCTACTACTTGTGTTTCAGTCCAGAATGCTTCACAAGGTGTACAATATAGTCCTCTATATTCTCCTAGATAAATATCTCCTTTATCATACATTTTTCTAAATATTTTTTGAACTTGTTTTTCATGAGCCTCATCAGTAGTTCTTACAAATTTATCATAACTTGTATCCATTATATCCCAAATTCTTTTAATTTCTTTTGCTACTTCATCTACAAATTGTTTAGGTGTTTTTCCTTGCTCTTTAGCCTTTAATTCTATTTTTTCTCCATGCTCATCTGTTCCTGTTTGAAAATATACATCGTATCCTTGTAATCTCTTAAATCTAGCTATCGCATCCGCAAGTACAATTTCATATGTATTACCTATATGAGGTTTTCCTGAAGTGTAAGCAATAGCTGTACTTATATAATATTTTTCTTTTTCCATATTATTCACCCTTTCAATATATGTTTTATTTTAAAAAAATTTATATTTACCTAAAAAAATCACATCCTAGATAAGGACGTGATTATACGTGGTACCACCTTAATTCGTGTTAAAACACCTTTAAAGACTTAACGTGCCTATCCGTCTATTAGAAGCTCCAGAGCCATTCGGAATATTAAGTGTTACTTGCTTTCACCTTACCAAGTTCTCTTTAAAACACCTCATATTTTTCTTTCCTTCATCGCATTTATGTACATATTTTAACACATTTTTTTTTATTGTTCAAGATACTTTGTCATAAATGATGATACTATGCTTGCAATCTGCATTTCTGCTTCTCCTAATTTTTCATTCTCACTTATTATTAATATCATGCCTGTTGCTTCTCCATTTACTAATATTGTAGACATAACATAACTACAAGTTATGGACTCATCTCCTACAAATTTTAATTCTTTAAAATGACTTTCTATCATTTTATTTCTTCTTTTTATAGAATCGGTAATAAAATCGCTAATACTTTTACCTAAATATTCTTTTTTTAAAGGACCACTACCTGCTACTACACAATCTGTATCTGTTATAAATATACTATATTTCATAAATGTATATATCGCATCTGTAAGTTCTTGAGCTAAATCATTTATTTTATTCATCATAGAATATTTTTTAAGTATTACCTCTTCATCACGTACAAATATTTCTATATTATCTCCTTCTTTTATTCTTAAATTTTTTCTTATTTCTTTAGGTATGACAATTCTACCTAAATCATCTATCCTTCTAATAACTCCAGTTGCTTTCATATCTTCCTCCTAAATTTATTTTGTATTAAAAGTTTAGATTTATTCTATTATTTTACTAAATTAAAAATATACTAAAAAAATTAAAATTGAGATAAGAATAAAATATAATTTTAAGAAATAGTATATTTGACTTTTAATAAGTTTTATATTAAAATGTATTTAGTGAAGGAAACTTCATATGATAAAAAAGAGGAACATTAATTTGATAAGTGCCTATTTTTTTATTGCCAATACCAGCAAGGCAGAAAATAACAAAATTATAGAAATGAGATAAAACCTTTATTATAAAAGTTTTAAGTTTTGTTATATCTACTCTTTTTTTTATGATTATGTGGCACACTCAACATCAAATGTTCATATATAAATTAGAAATCCAAGTATAAAACAAGTAAATATAATTATATTTTATTTTTTTGTCACATTTTGGCACTCCATCTTGACAAGCGCTAAAATGTGAGTATAATTATTACTAGATTGGAGGGTTAATATGAACGAAAATGATTTATACGGAAAATCTTTAGAAAATGTATTAGAAAAATATGGTAGAGATATCGTAGCGGCTGCTAGGGATGGTAAGATTGATCCAGTAATTGGTAGAGATGAAGAAATACGTAATATAACTAGAATTTTATCTAGAAAAACAAAGAATAATCCCGTACTTATTGGAGAACCTGGAGTTGGTAAAACTGCAATAGTAGAAGGTCTTGCCTTACGTATCATAAAAGGCGATGTACCAAATAGTTTAAAGGATAAAACTATATGGGAACTAGATATGGGTGCTTTAATCGCTGGAGCTAAATTTAGAGGAGAATTTGAAGAAAGATTAAAAGCTGTTTTAAAAGAAATTAAAGATTCTGATGGTAAAATTATACTATTTATAGATGAAATTCACTTAATAGTTGGATCTGGTGCGACTGAGGGAGCTATGGATGCAGGAAACTTACTTAAACCTATGCTTGCTCGTGGCGAAATACTTTGTATAGGTGCGACTACTTTAAATGAATATAGAAAATATATTGAAAAAGATGGTGCTTTGGAACGTAGATTTCAAAAAGTACTAGTAAACGCACCTTCTGTTATGGATACTATAACAATTTTAAGAGGGTTAAAATCAAGATTTGAAGTATACCATGGAGTAACTATTAAAGATAAAGCTCTTATTTCTGCTGCAACACTATCGGATAGATATATAACAGATAGATATTTGCCTGATAAAGCAATAGACTTAGTTGATGAAGCATGTGCGACTATAAAAGTTCAGATGGAATCTGTTCCTGTTGAACTTGATAAATTAACACGTGAGATTATGCAACTACAAATTGAAAAAGAGGCATTAAAGAAAGAAAAAGATGAACTATCTAAAAACAGAATTAGCGAAATTGATAAAGAGCTTGATAAGTTAAAGCAAAAAGAAAGTAATCTTAGATCTGATTGGGAAGAAGAAAAACAAATCAATATAAAAATAAACAAAAAGAAAGAAGAGATTGAAAAAGCTACTTTTGAATTAGAAAAAGCTGAAGATAGCTATGACTATGAAAAAGCTGCTATATTAAGACATGGTACTCTTCCTAAATTACAAAAAGAATTAAACGAATTAAATGAAAAAAATAAAAATGAAATATTAAGCGATACTGTTGATGATGAAAGTATAGCAAATATAATCTCTAGATGGACAAATATTCCTGTAAGCAAACTTGTTGGAAGTGAAAAAGATAAATTACTAAATCTTAAAGATAATATGGCTAAAAGAGTAAAAGGTCAAGATAATGCTCTTGAACTTATTAGTGAAGCAATTAAAAGAGCTAGAGCTGGTATAAAAGATCCTAATAGACCTATTGGTTCATTTATATTCTTAGGCCCTACTGGTGTAGGTAAAACTGAAGTTGCAAGAACCCTTGCCGAAAATTTATTTGATGATGAAAAACATATTGTTAGAATTGATATGAGTGAATACATGGAAGCACATTCAGTATCAAGATTAGTCGGGGCTCCTCCAGGATATGTTGGATATGATGAGGGTGGGCAATTAACGGAAGCAGTAAGAAGAAATCCTTATAGTATTGTTTTATTTGATGAAATAGAAAAGGCTCATAAAGATGTATTTAATATATTACTTCAAATATTAGATGATGGTAGAATTACAGATTCACAAGGTCGAACAGTAGATTTCAAAAACACTATAATTATTATGACATCAAATCTTGGAAGTGAATACATCCTAGATAATAATACTAATGCAAATGAACTAGTAATGGAAGAATTAAGGCATACATTTAAACCAGAATTTATAAATAGAATAGATGAAATTATAATATTCAATTCTCTTACTAAAGAAGTACTTTACGACATACTTGATAATATTATTAAAAATATTGAAAAAAGACTTGATAATATGCATATAACTATCAATTTAACAGATGAAGCAAAAAAATATATAATTGATAATTCTTATGATGAAAAGTACGGTGCTAGACCTATGAAAAGATTTATAAGTAAAAATATTGAATCATTGTTAGCTAATACAATTATAGAAGATAAAATATCTTTTGGAGAAAATGTAACCATAGATGTTTCTAATGATAAATTCATAATAAAAAAGACAGAATAATCTGCCTTTTTTATTAATCATTTTTAATTGATTTTTTAAGTATGTCTATCATATCGATTAAATAATATATAAAATGTTTATCTAATCCAATAGTATCTAATGTTATAGTAAGTTCATCCATTTTCATAGAAAATCTAAATTTACGTGTAAGAGAAATTACATCTAAAAATAATAATTCGCCATCTATTTTCTTAGTTAACTCTTTTGATAGAATTATTGAAACAAAGTTTTTAGTTTGATTAACTTTTTCAATAGATAAATTTTGCATCTCTTTTTCAAATAATTCTTCATACATATATATAATTATATTTTCATCTAATGTACCAAATCTATCTTCTAATTCTTTTCTTGTTGATTCTAATGATTCTTTAGAATCAATTTTATTAATTTTTTGATGTATTTCTATTTTTAAATCTTCTTCTTTTGCATACTTATCATCAATAGTAGTTTCAACTTCTATAAGTGGTTGAGTACTAGTTTCATCTTTTTCTATATTTATTCCTTTTAATTTACTTACTTCTTCATTAAGCATATCTAAGAATAACTCTACACCTACTGAATCTATAAAACCAGATTGCTCTTGACCTAATATATCTCCAGCACCTCTTATTGATAAGTCTCTCATGGCAATCGAAAATCCACTTCCAAGTTCAGTAAATTCTTTTATTACATTCAATCTTTTTTTAGCTACATCAGATAATACTTTACCTTTGTTGTACATAAGATAAGAATATGCAATTTTATTACTTCTTCCTACCCTACCTCTTATTTGATAAAGTTGAGAAAGTCCATATCTATCTGCATCTATTATTATTAATGTATTAACATTTGGGATATCTATTCCTGTTTCTATTATAGTAGTACATAGAAGCACATCGTACTCTTTATTCATAAATTTATACATTACTTCTTCTATTTCATTTTTATCCATTCTCCCATGTGCACATACTATCTTAGCTTCTTTAACTAAATCTTGTATTTCATGTTTTTTTTCTTCCATGTTTTCTATATTGTTATAAAGGATAAACACTTGTCCACTTCTTGCGAGTTCTTTATATATTGCATCTTTAATTACGTTTTTATTTTCTTCTAACACATAAGTTTGTATAGGATATCTATCTACTGGTGGAGTTTCAATTAATGAAAGACTCCTAACACCAGCTAAAGACATTTGGAGTGTTCGTGGTATTGGAGTTGCACTTAAAGTTAATACATCTATATTGTTTTTATATGATTTTATTTTTTCTTTATGTTTTACTCCAAATCTTTGTTCTTCATCTATTACTAACAATCCTAATCTTTTACATTTTATATCATCACTTAATATTCTATGTGTTCCAATTATTAAATCTACTTTGCCTTCTTCTATATCGTTTATTATTTCTTTTTGTTTTTTCATAGGCACAAACCTATTTAAAAGTTCTATTCTAATAGGAAATTCTTTAAATCTTTCTATTGCATTTATATAATGTTGCCTTGATAATATCGTTGTTGGGCATAAAAACATTACTTGCTTATTTGACATTATTGCTTTAAATATAGCCCTAAAAGCAACTTCTGTTTTTCCATATCCAACATCTCCACAAAGTAATCTATCCATAGGAATTGGTTTTTCCATATCTTTTTTTATTTCTTCTGTAACTTTTAATTGATCTTTAGTTTCAGTATAAGGAAAACTTTTTTCAAACTCTATTTGTTCTAAAGTATCTTTTTCAAAAGCATATCCTATAGCCATTTCTCTTTCTGAATATAATTTTAATAAATCTCCTGCTATATTTTCAATCTTTTTCTTTATGCGAAGTTTTGTTTTTGTCCACTCTGATCCACCTAGTTCATTTATCTTAGGTTGAATACCTTCATTTGATGAATATTTATTTATAAATTCTAATTTTTCAACAGGAATATATAACTTATCCCCACCTTTATATTCTATAGTTATATAATCTTTTTTTAAACCATTTTTAGTAAGTGTTCTTATACCTTGATATACTCCGATACCATGAGAAAAATGAACTACATAATCTCCAACATTAAGTTTATTTATATCTCTTATTTTAGAACCCATTTTAAAATGTGATTTATATGCGATAGAATTATCTTTTTTATTAAATAATTCTTTTTCAGAAACAACGACATAATTGTCAATTATATAACCACTATTTAATTTTTTAACTACTAAATTTATTTTATTTTCTATTATATTATCTATATTTGTTACAACTATGTTATTGCTTTCTAGTTCACTTTCTAATTTATTAACTTTATATCTATCAGATAAACAAACTATTACAGTTTTTCCTTCTTTAATATATTGATTAAGTCTTTTACTAATTGAATCCATCCCACCGGTAAAATTATCAAGTTCAAAAGAGTTATATGAAATTTTATTTTTTGATTTTATTTTATTATCGAATGATACAAAATCTATTTCTTTAAAATCATATGAATTTTTTAATTCAAACATGAATTTTATATTTTTAGATAATTCATTAGAAACTTTATAGTTTTCCATTTCTTCTACAAGTAAATTATAACTTGTAAATAACTCTTCTTTATCGTTATATATTATTATTGGATTATTTAAGTAATCTAATATTGAAGAAGGATTTATGTAGTTAATTATTTCTCGTTGTTTTAATTCTTCATCTAATTCTTTATCAATTATAAACTCTGTTGTGGGTGTTATTGTTATACTATCTAAATTTTCTTTTGAAATCTGAGTATCTACATCAAATTCTGATATTCTTTCAATTTGATCTCCCCAAAATTCTATTCTTATAGGATTAGAATAGTTTATTGGAAATACATCGATAATAAATCCACGTACGGCTATTTCTCCTGTTTTATTTACAACTGATTCTCTTTTATAACCTATTCTATATAAATCTGAAACCAATTTTTCTAAATTAACTTCATCATTTATATTTAAAGTATAATAAGAATTTTTATATTCTTTTGGATTTGGTAAAAATCTTAAAAATCCCATTAAATTAGTTATTACTATTCTATCTTCTGATAAGATTTTATTTAAAGTATCTAATCTAGTGAATTTAAATTCTGGGCTTATTGCGAGTGCTTCACTTGTTAAAAAATCATCCATAGGAAAGAAAGATACTTTATCTGTATAATTTAATAATATTTGATATAATCTATTTGCTTCATATATTGATGAGTTTATACATAGTATACTTGTTTTTTCTTTTTGAAATTTTTTATATATATACAATCCTTTTAATTCTGGTGTTAAACCTGACACTAATTCTTTATCTGTATCTTTTAATATGTTATTAAAAAAATTCATTGTATCCTCCTCTCATATCTAAAATAATACTTTTAGTATCATTAATTATACCTATTCATCAAATTATCAAATGGTAATTTTAGATAATCTTCAACAATATTTGGCATTTTATCAATTATAGGATTAATTAAATCTAATTCTTCATTACTAAATTTACCTAATACATAATCTTTAGTATCTTTGGTTTTATCATTTGATATTCCAATTTTTATTCTTTTGTATTCGCTTGTAGAAATATTTTGTTCAATATTCTTAAGCCCATTATGTCCCCCACTAGAGCCTTTATATCTTAATCTAAATTTGCCAACTGGAGTATCTAGGTCATCACAAATTATTAATATATCATTTATATCTATCTTGAAAAAATTTACAAAATCTCTAACAACTTCTCCTGATAAATTCATATACTTTTGAGGCTTTAATAATATAATTTTCTCATTGTTATAATTAAACTGTGTATATAATCCATTAAATTTATTAGAATCTAATGTAACTTTAAAATAATTTGATATTTTATCTATACACATAAAACCTATATTATGTCTAGTCTTATTATACTCATTACCAGGATTTCCTAAACCGACTATTAATTTCATAATTCACTTCTTTTCTAAATTGTGATATAAATCATAAACTTCACTTTTTTTCATACCACGTTCTTTTGCTACTAACTTAATCGCATCCATAGGACTTTTCCCATCTTCTATATAAAGATTGATGTGCTCTTCAACTGTTAAATTTTTATATTCTACTGCTTTTTTATTACCTTCAACAACTAGTACAAGTTCTCCTTTGTATTCATTATTTTCATTTAATAATTCTTCTATAGTACCTCTATATATTTCTTCATACTTTTTAGATATTTCCCGGGAAATACTAATTTTTCTAGTATTTCCAAGTATATTACACATATCTTTTAAAGTTTTATTTATTCTATGAGGTGCTTCATATATAATTAATGTTGCATCTATATTTTTAAGATATTCTAATTCTTTTTTTCTAGCACTATCTTTACTGTTTAAAAATCCATAGTAGTAAAATGGCATAGGACTTATTCCAGATGAAGTTAAAGCTGGTATTAGGGCTGTTGCTCCAGGCAAACTTACTACGTTATATCCACACTCTATAGCATAACTTGATAGTGTATAACCAGGATCACTTATTATAGGTGTTCCCCTATCACTAACAAGACCTACATTACTTCCATTACTTAAATACTCAATTAATTTTTGTTTATTTTTAGATTCATTAAATTCATGGCTTGATATTAATTTTTTATTTATATCATAATATTTTAATAATTGTACTGTTACTCTAGTGTCTTCACAAAATATTACATCAACTGATTTTAATATATTAAGAGCTCTAATGGTTATATCTTCCATGTTACCTATAGGTGTTGGAATTAAATATAAAGTTGGTGTATTGTTATAACTTTTTTGTGACATGATATCACCTCTCATTCAAAATATTTTTTTATTTCCTCAGTATATTCTCCGTTTTCTAAATGTGTATATATAGGAGGTAAGATTTTTAAACCAGGTTTCCCATTTTTACTACCTTCTATAAGCATTATATTGGCATCCATATTTTTTTTAGGATATATAAATTGGAGTTTTTTAGGTTCTATGTTGTTTTCTTTCATTATTGATAATATTTCTATTAACCTTTCTGGTCTATGCACTATAGCAATTACCCCATTATTCTTAAGTAATTTTTTTGCTATATTAAATAATTGAGATAAATTTAATTTGACCTCATGCCTAGCTATAGTTTTATAATCATTTTTATTTATATTTGATGTTTCACAAAACTTAAAAAATGGAGGATTACATGTTATTACATCAAAAGAATCTGTTTCTATTTTTTTATATAATTCATTTATATCATCATGAATTATTTTAATTTGATTTTCTTTGTTATTTATTTTTATCGTTTCTTGTGCTAGTTCATATGATTCCTTTTGAATTTCTACTCCATAAATTTTTGCGGATGTCTTAGTAGATAATATTAAAGGTATTGGTGCATTACCACAACCTATATCCATTATCTTTGATATATTTTTATTTAATGTAACAAAATTAGGTAACAATACTGAATCTAATGAAAAGTTAAACATTTCATTATCTTGAACTATTTTTAAATCTTTATATCCTAATAAATAATTAGTTACTTTCATTTAAATCAACTTCTACTATTCCATGATCTTTTACATCTACTTTATATTTTTGTTTTAATATATCTGTACTAATTACTTTTCCAGCACCAAATTCTGTTTCTACCTTTTTTCCTATTTTTGGCAAATTCTTACTATATTCTTTATAACACTCATCTTCATATTTTAAACAGCATAAAAGTCTACCACAACAACCATTTATTTTTGTTGGATTTAAAGCAATATTTTGGTTTTTAGCCATGTTTATTGATACAGAATCAAAGTCACACAAGAATTTAGAACAACATAATGTTCTACCACAACTTCCATATCCTCCAACTTCTTTTGCTTTATCTCTAACACCTATTTGTTTTAATTCAATTCTAGTTTTATATATAGAAGCAAGTTCTTTAGCTAATTTTCTAAAATCTACTCTTGAATCAGATAAAAATGTAAATAGCAATTTATTTCTATCAAATGTATAGCTAGCAGATAAAATAGCCATATTTAGATTATACTTATCAACTAAATTTTTACATTTTTTTAAAGCATTTTTAGAATCGATTTGATTTTCATTATTTTGCTCTTTATCTTTAGTAGTAGCAATTCTAACTACTTCACCTAGTGAAGATTTTATCTTGTCCTCTTGTATATTTTTATTTTCAACAACTATGGTACCAAATTGTAATCCACTTTCTGTATCTACTATTACATCTGTACCTTTTTCTAGTTTAAAATCATTTGGTAAAAAATAGTAAACTTTACTATTATGATTAAATGATACTCCTACTATTTCTATCATGTTATTCACATCCTTCTAATTCAATTATGAGCTTGTCCATTAGCATATTTGGATTAATATTAAATTTTATTTTTTCCCTCAAATCAATTATAACATTTATTTTAGATATTAGTGAATTTATTGTATTTTTATTTGAAATATATTTTAATACATCTAAATAATCGTTATATATTTCTATATTTTTATTTAACTTATCATTTAATGAATCTTTATAAAGCAATAAAATAGATGTAAAAGCATTATATAAGTCTTCTTTTTCTGTAAAATATTCACTCCATAATTTGTTTATATACACTAAAGTTTTTACTTTATTTTCTTCATAATATTTAACAAATTCTATGATTTTTTCCAATTTAAATTTATTATTTTCATCAGATACAAATAAGTCAATATCATTTTTATTATTGTAAAATTCGCTAGCTATATTTACTAAAGTATTTTCACATAATAAATTCTTATTTTTATTCAAAGATAAAACTTGACACCTTGATATAATAGTATCTAATAAATTATATTTATTTTCAGTAATCAAGATAGCTATTATACCATCTTCTGGTTCTTCTAAGAATTTTAAAAGTGAATTTGATGATGATACATTTAATTTTTCCGCACCATTTATTATATAGATTTTTTTGTTACCTACAACAGATTTTTTAGAAAAATCTTGTTGTAATTCTTCTAATTGAGATTTTTTTATCCACTGACCTTCTGGTTCTATTATCTTTAGTTCTATAAATTCATTTTTATCTATATTTAAACACTGACTGCAATTTATACATTTAGATTTATTACTATAGCTATTAGGACAAAATAAAAATTTTGCAAAAGCAAGTGAAAAATCAAATGATTTTGAATAACCATTTGTTTCAATTAAATATGCATGTGAATATTTACCGTTTTTTACAGAATTTATTAAAGTTTTATAAACAATAGGTTGTTCTGTAATAAAATCATCTAACATAAATCAACTCCTAATATACAAAAATCATTATAAATATTAAACACAGAAGTGCAGGAACTCCTAATATTGCCATAGCACCTATAGTAAAAATATTCATAGGTATTATTAATCCTATAGGTTGTACTAATAAGTTATACGCATATAGAAAAAAAGAACTAATTATAATTCGTTTTATAATTTTAAATATAACCTTTATCATATAGTCCACCCAATTAATATTATGTTTGGAATGAATTATTATGAAAGTTTATTTGGGGATATATCCATTCTATTTTCAAGTGCCATCTCAAGAGTTAAAGAATCTACATAGTCTATGTCTGCTCCAATAGGTATTCCATGAGCTATTTTAGTAATTTTAATTTTACTATCATCTAACAACTTAGATATGTAAAGAGATGTTGTTTCACCTTCAATACTAGGCTTAAGAGCTAAAATTAACTCTTCTATGTTATTTTTTTTAACATGATTTATTAATGAATCTATATTTATATCTTCTGGATTAATTCCATCTATTGGAGAAATTAAGCCATCTAAAACATGATAATACCCGTCGAAAATATTTAATTTTTCAAATAATATTACGTTTTTAGGGTCATCAACAACACAAAGCAAACTTTTATTTCTACTTTTATCTTTACAAATCTCGCATAGATTATCTTCACTTAAATTGTTGCAACATTCACATCTTCTAATTTTAGTTTTTACATCTTTAAGTGATTTTGAAAACAAAGATACAACATCATCATCCATTTTTATTATTGAAAGGGCTAATCTTTCAGCAGTTCTCTCACCTATTCCTGGTAATTTTTTAAAGCATTCTATTAAATTTAAAATTGTAGATGGATATTTCATTAGAATAACCCTGGCATACCCTTTGTGTATGCTCCCATCTTATCTTCTATTTCTTTATCTATTTGTTGCATTGCATCGTTAATTGCAACCATAATCATATCTTGTAATAATTCAACATCGTCTGCTTCAATTGTATCAATATCAATTTTAACATCTAATAATTCTTTTTTCCCATTCATTTTTACTGTGACAATTGATGATTTTCCAGTAAATTCAGTAGAATTTATTTTTTCTTGAGTTTTCATCATATCACTTTGTAATTTTTGTGCTTGTTTAAGCATTGCTTGCATATTCATATTATTCCTTCTTTCTAATTATAAACTATAATATCAGCAAATTCTTTTTCTATCTCATTTTCAGATTTAGTTTCTAATATTTTTTCTTCTTTTTTATTATTAAAAAATTCTTCTAGTGAAATTTCTTCTTTATATACATATGTATTATTTTTTTCTTTCATGTTTTTGTTAAATTCTATTTTAATTGGATTCCACTCTTCTTCTGTAACCGCTATTGGCTTATAATCTTCGTTAAAAGCCCTTTTTAATACTTTTTCTATTTCTAACAAAGATGAGTTAAAATTTTCTTCTAAATTTTTAAGCTTATAAACAAATATTAAATGTTTGTCACCTTTTGCTTTTAATTCTCCATCAAGAATTAAAGAAACTGTAGAACTATATTCAGGATCCATAAGCATTTCTCTTATTTGATCAAGTTTTACTTTAAATTCTTGTAATTCTTTTTTTTCAAATTTAGATAATGTATTATTTATTCTAATTTGTTTTAATTCATCTATTTTTTTCTTAACTGTATCATCAATATGTTTTTGTTCTATTTCTCTAGGTATTTCTATTTTTTTTGTTTCTTCTAAAATTAGTTCATTTTCTAAAACATTTGTTTCTATTTTTATTTGTTTTTGAGATTCTAATATTTTTATAATTGATAGTTCAAAAACTAATTTAGTGTTATTTGTATTTTTGCTGGATTTTATAGATTCTAATAAAATTTCTATTGCCTTATATATTTTTTCTTCACTTATTTTATTACATATATCAGAATACATTTTTTTTATTTCATTATCGTCAAAATACTCTGAAGCATTACAATATATAAGTACGTTTTTTAAATAATCTATTATATTTTCCATTATTTTTACTAAATTTTTGCCTGATGAATCATAACTTTCAATTAAATCAAATGAATTTTTAAGATTATTACTAAACACTTCAATTAAAAAGTCATATATTTCTTTATCAGTTATAGTCCCGTAAACGTCATGTACATCGTTTACAGTAATTTTATCAGATGTATATGATGAAATTTGATCTAATAATCCTATTGAATCTCTCATTCCACCATCACATAGATTAGCTATTAAATCTAGAGCATTATCTTCTATTGCGATATTTTCTTGCTCGCATATATATTTTAATCTTATTTTTATATCACTTACACTAATCTTTTTGAAATCAAACCTTTGGCATCTAGAAAGTATAGTAGATGGTATTTTATGAGGTTCTGTGGTTGCTAAAATAAAAATTATATGTTTTGGTGGTTCTTCTAATGTTTTAAGTAATGCATTAAATGCTGCTGTTGTAAGCATATGTACCTCATCTATTATATAAACCTTATATTTTCCAAATGAGGGTACTAAATTTACATTATCTCTTAATTCCCTTATTTCATCTACACCATTATTGGATGCAGCATCTATTTCTATTATGTCTGTATTTTGTTTATTATTTGTTTGTGTACAATTTACACATTTATCACATGGAATAATTCCATTTGGTGATTCACAATTTACAATTTTAGCAAATATCTTAGCTATACTTGTTTTTCCTGTTCCCCTAGGACCTGTAAACAAATATGCATGCGTTATTTTATTATTTAATATACTATTTGTTAAAGTTTTTATTATTACTTTTTGACCCACTACATCATCAAAGTTTTTAGGTCGATATTTTCTATATAATGCCTGATACATGAACTCACCCCAATTCTTAGCAGTATACATATATTATACACTTTTAATATTCAAAAAAAAAGTCTTATCGTTTGTTTTTAAAGAAAGATTGAACAAGACTTCTACAATTATCTTTTAATATATCTGAAACTATTTCAACATTTTTTAATTCTTTTGTAAATCCATAATTAGGGTTATCAATTCCATATACAATTTTTTTTATTCTTGATTGTTCAATTGCTCCACAACACATCATACAAGGTTCCATAGTAACATAAATTATACAATCATCTAATCTCCAATTTTTCATTTTTTTACATGCTTTTTCAATAGCTATTATTTCTGCATGCTTTATTGAATTTTTTTTACTTTCTCTTTTATTATATGCTTTAGAAATTACTTTATTATTTTTTACTATTACTGCACCAACAGGAACTTCGTTATGTTTTATTGCTTTTTTAGCTTCGATGATTGCTAAATTCATGTAATATTGATTCATTATTTGGCTCCTTACTATTAATGTTTCACGTGGAACATTACTTATTATTAATTATCTTTATATGTTTCACGTGGAACATTACTATTATTAATTATTTTTATATGTTTCACGTGGAACATTACTATTATTAATTATTTTTATATGTTTCACGTGGAACATTGTTTCTTATCATAATATAAAAAGAGTGCACACATTTAGGGATTCTTAAGGCTGCTGTCTTCCAACTCTGACCTGATTCAAATATAAATGTTGCACATTACTAATATATTATATTAATTAAAAAATATCAAATTTTTTTGTATTTATCATGTTTCACGTGAAACATTGATATTAATTTTCAATATAATAAATTTTATTTCCCATTAGCAAATTCAATATATATTAAGTTTTTAAACTTTATACAGTATATTATTTTTCTAATGTTTCACGTGAAACATTAGAAAAATCTTAACAAAAAAGACTACAACATAACATTGTAATCTTTCAGTTAATGTTTCACGTGAAACATTAACTAATCATCTTCTTTTGAATTTTCGGTATCTTCATTAGTTTCTATTGAAGTTTCATTATTTTCTGGCTCTAATAAAGTAATCATACTTACTTTTTGAGAATCTTTTAAATTAATTAGTTTTACACCCTGTGCAACACGTCCTGTTTGTGACACTTGAGATAATGACAATCTTATTATTATTCCATTATCAGTTATTATCATTAAATCTTCAGTACCATTTACTATTTTAAATGAAACAATATTTCCATTCTTTTCTGTAACATTAAGTGCCTTTACACCTTTGCTACCTCTATGTGTAATTCTATATTGATCTGTATTAGTTCTCTTTCCATAACCATTTTCTGTTACAACTAACACTTCACTTTCATCAGATGAAATCTCCATTCCGACAGCTATTCCATCACCAACATCAATACCTCTTACACCAGAAGCAGTTCTACCTAAAATCCTTATTTCATTCTCATTAAATCTAATTATTCTTCCATTTGATGAAGCAATTAAAATTTCAGAATCGCCATTTGTTACTTTTGCAGATATTAATTCATCATTTTCTTTTAATGTGATTGCTATCTTACCATTAGTTCTTATATTTTCAAATTCAGATAATGAAGTACGTTTTATAATACCTTTTTTAGTACATAAAATTATGTAGCCATTTTCATCATTTGGAGATACCTTTAACATTACATTTACTTTTTCATCTTTTTCTATTGGCAATAAATTTATAATAGGTAATCCCTTTGACTGTCTATTAAATAATGGTATTTCATAACCCTTCATCCTATAGACTTTTCCTTTATTTGTAAAGAACATTACATAATCATGAGTAGTCATAGAAAGCATATTTTCAACAAAATCTTCTTCATTCGTACTCATACCTTTTATACCTACTCCACCCCTATTTTGAGTTTTGTAAGTTTCACTAGTAATTCTCTTTATATATCCTTTATTTGTTAAAGTTATTACTAAATCTTCAACTGGTATAAGTGATTCATCATCTATAAAATCTATGGCCGTCATATCTATAGTAGTTCTTCTCTCATCTGAATACTTGTTTTTAATTTCTAATAATTCATTTTTGATAATCTCTAATACTTTTTGTTCACTAGCTAAAATAGACTTTAATTCTTCTATTAATTCTAATAAATTTTTTAATTCTTCTTCTATTTTAGATCTTTCTAATCCAGTTAATCTTCTTAGTTTTAATTCTAAAATACTGTCGGCTTGAATCTGAGTTAAATTAAATCTATTCATTAAAGCTTCTCTAGCTATATCATCAGTTTCAGATTCACGTATAATTTTTATAACTGCATCAATATTATCAAGAGCAATCTTATAACCTTCTAATATGTGAACTCTAGCCTCTGATTTATTTAAATCAAATCTAGTTCTTCTTATAATTACCTCTTTTTGATGATCTATATATTTAGATATAATTTGTTTTAAAGGTAATGTCTTTGGTGTTAAACCATCCAACATTAGGAAAATTATTCCATAATTTGTCTGAAATGCAGTATGTTTATATAAATTATTTAAAACTACTTGAGCATTTGCATCCTTTTTAAGAGTGATTGTTATTTTTACTCCCTCTTTTAAATCAGTATGATAATCTGAAATTCCTTCTATTATCTTATTATGAACTAGCTCTGCTACCTTATCTTTTAACTCTGATGTATTTACTCCATATGGAACTTCAGTAATTATTATTTGAGTATGTCCATCATTTTCTTCTATAGATGCCCTGCTTCTTACAGTTATTGTTCCTCTTCCTGTTTCGTAGGCTTGCTTTATGCCAGAATTTCCTAGAATAATTCCACCTGTAGGAAAATCTGGACCTTTGATATATTTCATTAATCCAAGTGTATCAATATCTGGATTATCTATATATGCTACACAACCATCAATAACTTCTCCTAAATTATGTGGTGGAATATTAGTAGCCATACCTACAGCTATTCCCATAGTTCCATTTACTAATATATTAGGAAATCTTGAAGGTAAAACAGCAGGCTCTTTTAATGATTCATCAAAGTTATCAACCATATCAACAGTATCTTTATTTATATCTCTAAGTAATTCTAGAGAAATTTTAGATAAACGTGATTCTGTATAACGCATCGCTGCTGCACCATCACCCTCGATGTTACCAAAGTTTCCATGTCCATCTATAAGCATATATCTTTGATTAAAATCCTGTGCCATACGAACCATAGCCTCATATATACTTGAATCTCCATGTGGGTGATAATTTCCCATAACCTCTCCTACTGTTTTAGCTGATTTTCTATGAGGTTTATCTGGTGTATAACCAGAATTATACATTGACCATAAAATTCTTCTATGTACAGGCTTTAATCCATCTCTTAAATCGGGTAAAGCACGTGATGCGATGACACTCATTGAATATTCTAGAAATGATGTTTCTACTTCGTTAACGATATTATTTTCAGCCAATCTATCACGTTCGTGAAAATAACCTCCAAAAGAATCTTTATCTACCTTTATATCTAAATTTGATGTAGTTTCTGAATTTTCTTCATTTGTATTATTATCAAACACTTGTTCATTTTTATCTATATTTTCATTATCCATACTACACCTCCTAAATATCTAGATTCTGTACATATCCAGCATTTTCTTCAATAAATTTACGTCTTGGTTCTACTTCATCACCCATTAACTTAGAAAATACTGAATCTGCTGACATACAATCTTCTACAGTTATTTTCCTTAATATTCTTTTTTCTATATCCATTGTAGTTTCATTTAATTCTTCAGCATCCATTTCTCCTAAACCTTTCATACGAGCTATTTCTACTCGTGATTTAACATTTTCAGGTAAAGTTGCCAAATAATTATCTTTTTCTTCATCATTTAATACATATTTTCTAGTTTTTCCATGCATTATTCTATATAAAGGTGGCTGTGCTGCATATACATGTCCTGCCTCTACAATAGGCCTAAAATATCTATAAAATAATGTTAGTAACAATACTCTAATATGAGATCCATCTACATCGGCATCGGTCATAATTATTATTTTATCATATCTTAATTTAGATAAATCAAATTCAGTGCCTATACCTGTACCAAATGCAGTTATAATAGTTCTTATTTCTTCATTTCCTAAAGCTCTATCTAATCTAGTTTTTTCAACATTTAAAATCTTACCTCTAAGTGGTAAAATTGCTTGTGTAATGGAATCTCTACCTTTCTTAGCAGAACCTCCAGCAGAATCTCCCTCGACAATAAATATTTCTGATACTTTTGGATCTTTACTCTTGCAATCACATAATTTCCCAAAAGTATTACTTAGAGCTAAATCGCTTTTTCTAGTTATTTCACGAGCCTTTTTAGCAGCATTACGAGCTCTACAAGCTAGCATTGATTTTTCTACAATAATTCTTGCTTCATTAGGATTTTCAAGTAAAAACTTTTCAAATCCTTCACTAAATACATTATCTGCTAATTTTCTTACTTCACTATTTCCAAGTCTTCCTTTAGTTTGACCCTCAAATTGAGGATTTGGATGTTTACAAGAAATAATCATTGTAAGACCTTCTTTAACATCATCACCTGTTAAAGATTCATCTTTTTCCTTTAATATACCTGCTTTTCTAGCATAATTATTAATAACACGAGTTAAAGCTCTTTTAACACCCTCTTCGTGTGTACCACCATCATGAGTATTAATATTATTTACAAACGAATAAATATTATCTGTATAACTATTAGTATATTGAAGAGCAACTTCAAACATTACATCGTCTTCCATACCCTCTAAATGAATTACATTATCATGTATTGGTGTCTTTTCTTGATTTATAAATTTAACATATTCAGATATTCCACCTTCATAAATAAAAGTTTCCCCTGTTGTGTCCTCTTCATCTCTATCATCTCTTAGAGTTATTTTTAATCCTTTATTTAAAAAAGCTAACTCCCTAATTCTAACTTTTAATGTATTATAATCATATATATCTGTATCAAAAATATCAGGATCAGGTTTAAATGTTACTACAGTACCTGTTCTATTAATATCACAATCTTCTATTATTTTTAATGGTTCTTTTGTATGACCACCATTTTCAAATCTTATAAAATAGACATGGCCATTTTTATATACTTTTACTTCTACCCATTTTGATAAAGCATTTACTACGGATGCTCCAACACCATGTAAACCACCAGATACTTTGTATCCACCTCCACCAAATTTACCTCCAGCATGAAGTACTGTATATACAGTTTCTACGGTAGAAATTTTAGTTTTTGGATGTATATCAACTGGAATACCTCTACCATTATCCTTTACTGTTATTGAATTTCCTTTATTAATAATAACTTCTATAGAATCACAATATCCAGCTAAAGATTCATCTATAGAATTGTCAACTATTTCCCAAACAAGGTGATGTAATCCCTTTACATCTGTCGTACCTATATACATTCCAGGTCTTTTTCTTACTGCTTCAAGTCCTTCTAACACTTGTATATCAGAAGCATCATAATGTGTTTCATTATTCATTTATATCCACCTCTTTTATTTTTACTATTTTTCCATTATCTACATGAAATAACTTAGATTTTTTTATTAATTTGCTATCTAAATTATTTAAATCTGTAGTAGTTATAATTGTTTGAACATTTTTACTTATATATTTTAATAAATTATTTTTCTTTACATCATCTAATTCACTAAATATATCATCTAATAATAGTATAGGAGTTGTCTCTTTGTATTTTTTAAATATTTCTATTTCAGATAATTTAAATGCTAAAATTGCAACTCTTTGCTGACCTTGAGAACCATAATATTTTAAATTTTTATCACCTAAAAAAAATTCAATATCATCTTTATGAGGTCCTATATTAGTCATACAAGTTTTAATATCATAATCTAATTTATTTAAATATTCTTGTTGCAATATTTTTTTAAGCTCCAAATCATTTAAATCTATATCTATACTTGGTTTATAAACTATTTTAAAATCATCTAAATTCATTATATCTTTATAAATGCTATCGCATATCTCATTTACTTTTTTTATATATTTTAAACGTAATTTATAAATCATAATAGATTTATCAATCAAATAATTTGTAAGTATATTTAAATAATTTTTATCTACTGAAATTTTTTTATTAATTCTTCTTAGATACTCATTTCTAAGTTTTAATATTTTATTGTATTCAGACATTAATATATAATAATTGCTATATAATTGAGAAAGCTCTAAATCTAAATATTTTCTCCGATTTATAGGAGATCCTTTAACTATTTCTAAATCATCTGGAGAAAAAATAATTATATTCATTAAAGATATATAATCGCTTACTTTTTTTATATTATTATCATTATATTTTAATATTTTAGATTTGCTGTCAATATAAATATTTAATTTATCATCTAATTTATTTTTATTAACTATCCCTTCTATAGTTAAATATTCCCCATTATTATTTATTAGACTACTATCAATAAAACTTCTATGAGATTTAGTAAGCCCTAAAACATATATACTTTCAAGTAGATTTGTTTTTCCTTGTGCATTTTGTCCATATATAATATTTATACCTTTTGTAAGAGTAACTTGTATACTTTTATAATTTCTAAAATTGTATAATTTTATTTTTTTTAAGTACATAAATTATCTCTTTTCATATTTAAGCCCCCTATTTCAAATTTTAGTATAAATATAGTACTCCTATACACCTATTTAATTATATCACAAAATAGAGAAGAAAAAAAGAAAAAAATACATTTTATAGACAAATTTTGTGGATAAAATAAAGGAAGATTAATCAATATCTTCCAATTTTCTTTCATACAATTTTGATTTTAACATAATCGCACGACAAATTTGATTTTCAAGTGAATAATAAGAAATATCTAAATCTATTTTTTTATTATTCATGAATGATATTCTGCCAACTTTTTTGTGTTTATCATAACTTTTAATTTGATTAAGTGCAATCCAACAACATTGGGCTGTTCTTGATGAAGCTGTCGGAAAAAATATAATATTTCTACTCTCTTCAACAATTATTGGATATTTAGCTTTAATTCCTGTTAAAAATTTTGTACCTTCACATCTACCTTTATAAGAACTACCGTAATATGCACAACTTTCTCTAATAATACTGTTTGAAGATTTATTAACAACATATTCTTCTTCTAATTCATATACTTTCGATGTTTCTTCATCTAATGGAATAATAGCTAATGTAGCTGCATTTATTTCATATTCTTCCATACTATCCCCCTTTCTTGCTATCTCTTATACAACTTTGTTTTGTCGAATTTTATCAAATTTTGTCATATCATCAAAAAAATTGTAAAAAAATTAAAAAAATGCTGAAATTTATCAACATTTTTCAATAAGTTCTTATTGGTAATATTAATTGTGTTAAATCTTCATTATCAACATAATTTATTATAATTGGCTTTATTTCTCCATTAAAACACAATTCCACTTCTTCGCTATCGAATGTTTTTATTGCTTCCATCATATATTTAGAACTAAATGATATTTTTATATCTGTATTATTATTTTTCTCTATCTTTATTTTTTCTTCTACATTTCCTATTTCTGGTATATTTGATGTCAATATCATAATATCATTTTTTGTTTCTAATTTAATTATATTTTTATCTTCTAAATTAGTTAGAAGTGATGCTCTGTCTATAGCATTATAAAAATTGTTAAGATTGACTTTTATTTTTAATTCAAACTCACTTGGAATTAATTTATTAGTATCTGGATAATTACCATTAATAAGTCTAGTCAT
The DNA here is from genome assembly GCA_947632265.1 of uncultured Bacilli bacterium. Taxonomy (GTDB): domain Bacteria; phylum Bacillota_I; class Bacilli_A; order RF39; family UBA660; genus UMGS1613. The sequence goes on along the minus strand of CANROP010000004.1, from coordinate 11,670 downwards.
AATAATTAAATTTCCTATTTTAAATATTACTTTATTAGTAAATATATGAAGTTCAATCTTATTATTATCATCAGATATTAATTTAACTATTTCATTTAAATTTCTGCTAGGAATTATTATATCTATATTATTTGTAATAGAATTATCTAAAATTATTCTTTTCTTAGATAATCTATATGAATCTGTAGCTGTTATTTCCATTATATTTTCTTGTATTTTAAAATTTATCCCTGTCAAAGCTGGTCTACTTTCCTGAGTAGATGTTGCAAAAATAGTTTGATTAACAGATGTTTTAAATACTTTTTCATCTAATAATATAGGTGTATTTGTAAAATCTAAATCTATTGTTGGAAATTCACTTACATTATTACAATTTAATTTGAATGATGATGTTTCGGTAGTAATTAAAACTTGAGAATCAATAATTTCTTCTATATCTATAATATCATTATCTAATTTTCTTACTATATCATAAATATATCTTCCAGATATTACCATTTCTCCTAAAGTATCTATTAGATCTATATCTTCTTTAGGTATAAATGTTTTAATCGCAAGTTCGTTATCAGTACTTAATAAATATAAACCATCACTTGTTAATTCAAACTTTATACAGTTTAAAATAGGTATTAAATTTTTTGTAGATATGCCCCTTATAACATAATTTAAATGTTCTAGTAACACTTTTTGTTGAATTTTTAATTTCATATTATTCCTTCTTTCTATTATTTATTATTTTTATTAGTGTTCATAATGTGCATAACCCTAATTATTCTTTATTTTATAACGAATTATTTGTTGTGCATAAAAAGTTTATATTATTTTTTATCAACATTTATCTAAGTTCATTAACCATTTTTTGAATTTCATTATTTAAAACATCATCTTTTAAAATTTCCTGTTTTATTTTTTCTACAGCATGGATTACTGTAGTATGGTTTTTACCACCAAATTGAGTACCAATTTTAGTTAGATTTTCATCAAGATAAACTCTACATATATACATTGCAACCTGCCTTGGTAGTGCGATTTCATTACTTCGTTTTTTACTTAAAAGTTCTTCTTGTGTAAGATTATAGTGATCACAAATTATTTGAATTACTTGATCCATTTTATTTTTAGGAGTAACAGTTTTACCAAAATAATCTTTTAATGCTTCAATTGCGAGATCTAATGTTATATCTGAACCATTCATCATAGTTGCATAAGCAAATACACGAGTTATAGCTCCCTCTAATTTTCTTACATCTCCTACATAATTGCTTGCGATATATTCTTTAACATCTTCAGGAACTATTCCAGTAAGTTCGTTATTTTCAATCTTTTTATTCAATATTGACATTCTAAGGTTAAAGTCTGGATAATCTATATTTACTTGAAGTCCCCAACTAAACCTAGTTTTTAAACGATCTTCTAATTTTTTTATATCATCTGGAGATCTATCTGATGATATAATTATTTGTTTTTCATTGTGATATAACTCGTTAAATGTATTAAAAAATTCTTGTTGTGCAGAGTTCGCACCTACTAGATTATGAATATCATCAATTATTAAAACATCTATATCTCTATACTTATTTTTAAATTGTTTAATCGCATCCATATTGTTAGTACTAGTATTTTTTCTACATATATCAACAAAATCCGACACAAAATTGTCACAAGTAATGTATAAAACTTTTTTATTACTATTTTTTACTATATAATTTCCAATAGAATGCATTAAATGAGTTTTCCCAAGCCCACTAGCTCCATATATAAATAAAGGATTATACATTTTACCTGGTTGCTCAGCAACTGCAAGTGCACTTGCGACTGCGAATTTGTTACTAGGACCTACCATAAAATTTTCAAATGTATATTTAGATTCAAGATTTGATTCAAATGTATCATTATTTGGAATTCCTATAACTTTATTATCATCAGAGAGATTATTTTCAACTTCTTCTTCAATTACATAATTAAATTTAAAATTAGATCCTGTTATATCAGTAAATGTTTCTTCAATTATATCATTATAATTTTCACTTAAATTTTTTTTATGAACTGGATAAGGTACTAATACAGTAGCTACATTATCTTTTATATTTAGTAATTTAGTTTCAGAAAACCAAGTTTCGTATGCTATATCGGCAATCTGACTTTTAATACTATTTAAAAATGAATTCCAAATATTATTAACATCCATATTGTACCTCCATTAAAGTTATACACATATATTTTACAATATTTTTTATATAAAAACAACAAAATTTGTGCATAAAATAAATAAAAAAAAGTTATGAACATTATTTATTTTATAAAACAATGTTCAAAAAATAAAAAAGTTTTATAAACACTATTTTTGAACATAAAAAAACATTAAAAATAAGAAAATAATCAAGTTATAAACAAAAATGTGCATAACTTTAATAACATTAATATATAAACAAAATGATATAAATGTTCATAAGTGGATAATTTTGTTGATAACTTCAATTTAAATATAAAAATTATCAACAAAAAATGTTCAAAACTTTTAAAAATTAAATTACTTATAGTTTATAAAAATAAATTTTTATAATTACTTTTTATGAACTATGAAACAAAATGGTTGACAAAATAATAAAAAATATATATAATCTATTAAGCAAGCAGAAAAATTCTAAATCGATGGAGGTGTAAAAAAATGAAAAGAACATATCAACCAAATAATCATAGAAAAAGTAAAAAATTAGGTTTTATGGCTCGTATGAAAACTAAAATAATAAATAATAGAAGAAAAAAAGGACGTAAAGTTTTATCTCATTAATATATCCCACTGATTCGTCAGTGGTTTTATTTTTACAAAAATAATACTGTTAATTGAGTCTATTATAATTAGAAAGAAGAAATGTTATGAAAAAGATAAATATATTAAAAAATAGTCGAGATTTTGATAGAATAATTAAAAATAATAGACCATATAAATATATGGATTACATTATATATATAGAAAGAGACACAAACGATGTATATAAATTTGGATTATCTGTTGGTAAAAAAATAGGAAATGCAGTAAGAAGAAATAAAGTAAAAAGGCAATTAAAAGCTATAATTGATGAAAAAGACTATCAAAATAACTTCAATTGTATTATAATAGTAAGCAAGGGAATAAATATGAGGAGTTTTGAAGAAATGAAAAAAAATTTAATATGTTCTTTAGAAAATTTAAATTTAACAAAGTAAAGAAAGGAATGAACTATTAATGAAAAAAAACAAAAAAATATTAGTTTTACTAATGATTGGTGTTTTATTTTTAACAGGATGTACAAAGCAATTAAAAGATGCTGATGGAAAAGTAATAACAGATGATACTACAAAACAAGTTTTAGTTGAAAACATACTATGTAAACCTGTTGAATTAGATGAAACATATAAAACTGCATTAGAAAAGAAAAAAGAAGATTATAAAAAATTATATGATTCAGGTGATTTATCAAAAAAAGATTATGAAAAAAAATTAAAAAGTATTATAGATATAGATAAATTACCAGTATGTACAGAATTTTCTCCTATTAAAGATGGTTATGAATCTCTTTGGACTAGTGTATTTGTAAAACCTCTTGCATGGGTTATAGTAAAAATAGGTATGCTTATTAATAATAGATATGGTATAGCAATCATAATAACTACATTATTAATAAAACTAATTTTATTTCCAATGTCATATAAGAGTTTAAAACAATCAGAAAATATAAGAAAAGCTCAACCAAAATTAAATAAAATAGAAAAAAAATATGAAAATAAAACAGATCAACAATCAATGATGATGAAATCAAATGAAATGATGGCTGTATATAAAGAATATAAAATAAATCCTATATCTGGATGTTTACTTGGATTCTTACAGATTCCATTATTCTTTGCATTCTATGAGGCACTATATAGACTTCCAATATTATTTGAAGGAAAATTTTTAGGTCTTAGAATGGGAATGACTCCACTTGCTGGAGCAGGACAAGGAGATTGGTATTATTTAATATTACCAATTATAGTAGGTTTAGTTACTTACTTCTCATTTAAAATGAATAAAATGGGTGCTGGAGTTGATAAACAACAAGAAAAGCAAATGAGTATGATGTTTAATATAATGATAGTTATGATATTTTTTACATCATTCTCAATGTCAACTGCGATAATTATTTATTGGGTAACCAATAGTGCATTTACAATAGTACAAAATTTATTAATGAAAAGGAGTAAGTAATATGATTAATGTTTATAAGTTTACAGGAGAAAATGAAGAAAAATGTAGATTAAATTGTTTAGACGAGCTAGATGTTTATAATAATGAAATACTAACATATGAATATCAAGAAGAAAATGATTACATTATAGAAGCAATAAAAAAAGAAGATGTTAAAGAATATATAAGACAATATTTAACAGAAGTTACAAAATCAATGGGATTAGATGTAAAATTTGAAATAAATGAAGATGAAGATGTATTTAGTGTAAAAATGTTTTCAAATAATAATCCAATATTAATAGGAAAAGATGGAAGAACATTATCATCCATTCAAAGTATATTAAGACAAACTTTAAGTAATCAAACTAAATTTAATATAAAAGTTAATTTAGATGCTTCAAATTATAAAGCAAAAAAAGAAAGATTTTTTGAAAGGGATATAAAAGGAATCATAAATGAAGTAATAAAAACAAAAGACGAAGTAAAGTTAGATCCAATGAATTCATATAATAGAAGATTAGTTCATTCAATAGCTAGTGAGTATTATAATATTGAAACAGAAAGTTTTGGAGAAGAACCAAATAGATATGTAGTAATAAGGTATGTAGAGAAATAATCTCTACTTTTTTAAACGGAGGAATTGAAGTGCATAAAGGATATATATGTGAATATTTAGAGGCATTAGTATTTGATGATAATGGAAATAAAAAGATAGTTGAATATCAAGATAATATTGAAGAAATATTAATAATAGAAAATGAATTAGAAGTAATAGAAAATCAAAAAGAAAAAATTGAAATAAAATTAGATAGTGAATGTAAAAATTTAAAGTTGAAAAATAAAATAATAATATTACCAATTTTAATACCAATATTAGTTTTTATTATATGTAATATTTTACCTTTAATATTAGGAATATCAAGTATTAACATTTTATTACAAAAAATAGATTTGAAAATTATACTATCAATTATATTTGTACCAATGTGTTCTATTTTAAGTGGTTTGATGTTAGATGATTATTATAAAGAATATAATAAAAACTTAAAGATAAAAAAAACATATGAAATAGAATTAAAAATGTTAGAAGAATTGAAACAATATAAAATGGAAATATTAGAAGAATTAAAAAATAATAAAGAAAATAAAAATGTAAGTAATAATTTTTACTTAAAAGAATTAGATAAATCTTATATAAAAAATTTAAAAATTAATTTTGATTTTTATTTTAAATTTGGATGTAACGAAAAAAAATATTATAGATTATATAGAAATGGCAAATTAGAAAATAAAATAGAAAAAAAATATGGTTATGAGAATAGTATAATAGTCAAGCATTATTTTGATGATAAAGAAAAAGAAAATCAAAAAGTTAATAAGATAAAATATACTAAATAAGGTATATTTTTCTTATGTTTTTTGATATAATACCGTTGTTGGAAGTGAGAATATGGATGATACAATAGCTGCAATATCAACTGCTCTTGGTGTTGGTGCAATATCAATAATAAGGGTAAGTGGAAAAGATGCAATTAAAATAGTAAATAAAATATTTAAAGGTAAAAATCTAAATGAAGTGGATAGTCATACAATAAATTATGGCCATATTGTAGATAATAATGAAATAATAGATGAAGTTTTAGTATCAGTTATGAGATCTCCAAAGACATTTACCTGTGAAGATGTAGTTGAAATAAATACACATGGAGGGATTGCTATAACTAATAAAGTTTTAGAATTATTACTTTTAAATGGCTCTAGATTAGCACTCCCAGGAGAATTTACAAAAAGAGCATTCTTAAATGGAAGAATAGATTTGATTGAAGCAGAAGGAGTAATGGATTTAATTAATTCTAAAACAGAGAAATCTAGAAAGCTTGCTATCAATCAAGTAAATGGAGAAGTATCAAAACTAATAAAAAATTTAAGACAAGACATAATAGAAATACTTGCTAATATAGAAGTAAATATAGATTATCCAGAATATGAAGATATAGAAGAGGTTACTAATCAAAAAATATTAAATAGTGTTAGTGATATAGAAATAAAAATAAAAAATATTTTATCAAAATCAATAGATGGTAAAATAATAAAAGAAGGAATAAAAACAATAATAATAGGTAGTCCTAATGTAGGAAAAAGTAGTATTTTAAACAGATTAATAAATGAAGAGAAAGCAATAGTTACAGATATTGCAGGTACTACTAGAGATATAGTTGAAGGTAATATAACAATAGATGGAATTATCTTAAATATAATAGATACAGCAGGCATTAGAAAAACAGATAACTATGTAGAAAGTTTAGGAGTTAAAAAAAGTCTGGAATTAATAGATGAAGCAGATTTAATACTTTATGTTTTAAATAATAATGAAGAATTAAGTAAAGAAGAAAAATATATATTAAATAAAATAAAAAATAAAAATCATATAATAATTATTAATAAGACTGATCTTGATAATAGATTGGATTTAAATATATTTAATGACTATGTAAAATTGTCTATTAAAAATGATACAGGAATAGATGAATTAAAAAATAAAATAAAAGATATGTTTAATTTAGAAAAAATAGAGAAAGAAGATTTTACATATTTAAGTAGTGCTAGATCTATCTCACTATTAAAAAAATCATTAGATTCATTAGAGTCAGTAAAAGAAGGAATAAATAAAAATATGCCAGTTGATATGGTTGAAATAGATTTAAAACAAGTTTGGAACACATTAGGGGAAATAATTGGAGAAACATATAGTGATGAATTAATAGATCAATTATTTAGTCAATTTTGTTTAGGAAAATAGGTGATATTTATGTATGAAGTTATAGTTGTAGGTGGTGGACATGCTGGATGTGAAGCATCTTTAGCAACCGCAAGAATTGGTCATAAGACTTTGCTTATTACGGGAAATATAAAAAATATAGCGGACATGCCATGTAATCCATCAATTGGAGGAAGTGCTAAAGGTATTGTAGTAAGAGAAATAGATGCATTAGGCGGAGAAATGGGTAGAAATGCAGATAAAAGTTTATTACAAATAAAAATGCTAAATAGTGCTAAAGGTCCTGCAGTACGTGCTCTTCGTGCTCAAGCAGATAAAATAACTTATCCTAAAGAAATGTTAAAAACTCTTGAAAATACTGATAATTTAGAAATAAAAGAAGCATTAGTAGAAGATTTAATTATAGAAGATTCAAAAGTAAAAGGTGTAACATTAGAAAATGGAGAAAAGATATTTAGCAATATAGTAATACTTACAACAGGTACATATCTTAAAGCAGATATTCTAGTTGGAGATACAAGAAGAAGAGAAGGTCCTCATGGAGAAAAGCCAAGTAATCATTTGAGTGATAAATTAAAAGAATATGGATTCAACATTATTAGATTAAAAACAGGAACTCCACAACGTATTGAAAAAAGTTCTATTGACTTTTCAAAAACAAAATTAGAATTAGGTGATGATAGGTATTGGACTTTTAGTTTTGATAATGAAGTACATTATAAAATAGAAGAACAAGTACCATGTCACTTAATATATACGCAACCAGAAACTCATAAAATAATACAAGAAAATTTGAACAAATCAAGTATGTATGGTGGACTTTCTGACATAAAAGGTGTTGGACCTAGATATTGCCCTTCTATAGAAGATAAAATAGTTAGATTTAAGGATAAAGAAAGGCATCAGTTATTTCTTGAGCCAGAAAGTTTATATTATGATGATATATATATTCAAGGTTTCTCTACAAGCATGCCAAAAGATATACAAGAGAAAATGGTTCATAGTTTACCTGGACTTGAAAATGCAATTATAAATAAATATGCTTATGCAATAGAATATGATGCAATAGATGCAAAACAATTAAAGCAATCATTAGAAACAAAAATTATTGAAAACTTGTTTACAGCAGGTCAAATTAATGGAACTAGTGGATATGAAGAAGCAGCATGTCAAGGATTGATTGCAGGAATTAATGCATCGTTAAAATTAGAAGGAAAAGAGCCATTAATTTTAAAAAGAAACGAAGCCTATATAGGTGTATTAATAGATGATTTAGTTACAAAAGGAATAATAGACCCATATAGGTTACTTACATCGCGTGCTGAATATAGATTGCTTTTAAGACATGACAATGCAGATATGCGTCTTAGAAAATACGGTTATGATGTAGGATTAATTTCTGAAGAAAAATATAAAAAATTTTTAAATAAAAAAGCAAGTGTGATAATGCTTACAGATTATTTAAATACACATAAAATAACTCCAACTAAAGAAATAAATGAATATTTAAAAACACTTAATATTTCTGAACTAAAAGATTCCATAACACTTTACAATTTATTAAAAAGATCAGAAGTAAAAATAGATGACTTAGATAGATTTATAGATGGAAAATACGAATCAGATGTCAAAGAACAAGTTGAAATAAATATAAAATATGAAGGTTATATAAAAAAAGAAATAGAAGAAGCAAATAAAATGGTTGATTTAGATAATAAAAAAATACCAGATGATATAGACTACGATAAAATACATAACCTTGCTAGTGAAGCAAAACAAAAATTAAAACAAATAAGACCAACCTCAATAGGACAAGCTTTAAGAATTAGTGGAGTAAATCCAACAGATATATCGTTAATAATGGTGTACATAAAGAAGGAATATTTTTATGAATCAAAATAAATTTATAGAAGAAATAAAGAACCTAAATATAGAAATAACAGAAGAAAAATTAGATAAATTAAATAAATATTATGAAATGTTAATAGAATATAATAAGGTAATAAATTTAACAGCAATAACAGAAAAAGAAGATGTATATTTAAAACATTTTTATGATTCCTTAACAATATCAAAAATTATAGACTTAAATAAAGAAGAAAGTTTATGTGATATTGGTACAGGTGCTGGATTTCCAGGAATAGTTTTAAAAATATTTTATCCGAATTTAAAAGTAGTATTAATAGATTCATTAAATAAAAGAATAAATTTTTTAAATAATGTTATAGAAGAATTAAAACTTAAAGACATAGTTGCAATCCATTCAAGAATAGAAGATTATGCTAGAGATAATAGAGAAAAATTTGATGTAGTTACAGCACGTGCAGTTGCACAGTTAAATATTTTAATAGAACTTGCACTTCCAATGGTAAAAATAAATAAACATTTTATAGCTATGAAAGGAAATTTAGATAATGAAAAAGATTATCAGAATGCATTAACTAAATTATATTGCAAAGTAGACGATGTTATTAATTTTAAATTACCTATAGAAGAAAGTACAAGAAGCTTAGTTAGCATCAAAAAAAATGATAAGACTCCAAAAATATTTCCCAGGAAATATAATGAAATTAAAAATAAACCATTATAAAATTAGAAAGATACTTATAAATCATGAGTATTTTTCTTTTATTTTATAAATATTTCCCAAAACTATTGCAATATTTTTCAAAATATTGTAAAATGTACATATAGAATAAAAGGAGGTACGTTATGAATGATAATTCTATTAAGGTAATGGAAGTAGATGTTAATGATATATTGCCAAATAGATTTCAACCTAGAATAAAATTTGACGAAGAACAGATCTTAGAATTATCAGATTCAATTAAGGAGCATGGTGTTATACAACCAATAGTTGTTAGAACTATTGGAAATAAGTATGAAATAATTGCAGGAGAAAGAAGATATAAAGCGAGCATACTTGCTGGTAAAGAAAAAGTCCCTGTTGTTATAAAAAACTTAAATGATAGAGATAGTGCAGAAATTGCTTTAATTGAAAATGTTCAAAGAAAAAATTTGACTCCTATTGAAGAAGCTTTATCTTATAAAAAAATTCTTGATATGGGTTATATAACACAAGATAATTTAGCTAAAAAATTAGGTAAAAGTCAATCAGCAGTAGCAAACAAAATAAGGCTTTTGAATTTGTCCGATGAAGTTCAAGAAGCATTATTAGATAATAAAATTTCAGAGCGTCATGCTAGATCACTACTTAGACTTCCAACATTTAAATTACAAAATGAAATGCTAAATAGAATAGTAGAAGAAAGATTAACTGTAAGAAGAACAGATGAAGAAATAGATAAAATGAAGAATCTAAACGAATCATTAGATAAAATTGATAATAATGAAAATGAAAAAGAGGAGAAAATAAATATGGAAAATAATATGCCAAATACAAATCAATTTTTTGATACATTAACTCCATATAATGGAGGAATGAATAATACTCAACCAACAACACCTATTGATGTTACACCAATACCAGAGCAAATACAACCACAACCACAATTTTTTAATATATTTGAACCAAATATGAATAATACAAATGTGCAACCTGGAGTTACTCAACCACAACAAATAGATTTATCTAGTAGTACTGCACCAGCCCCAACATTAGATATTCCGACGATGGAAATGCCAGAAATGCCTGCTGCACCATCAAGTATCGCACCAGACCAACCAACGCAGACATTTGATTTTGGTACACCTGGGTTTACACCTGTGGTAGAACAACCACCAGTAATTGACACACCAGTAGTAAGTCAAAATGTAGAACCAATAAATATGACAGTTCCAGAAACTCAACCAATAAATGATATGCCAGCAATAAATGTAGGGCCACAAACAATTCCATCATTTGGAGAAATGCCTATCACTGATATGCCAGCAGTAGCTCCTACATTAGATATTCCAGCGATGGAAATGCCAGCAGCACCAGCTACACCATCAAGTATCGTACCAGACCAAACAACACAAACATTTGATTTTGGTACACCTGGGTTTACACCTATGGTAGAACAACCATCAGTAATTGACACACCAGTAGTAAGTCAAAATGTAGAACCAACAAATATGACAGTTCCAGAAACTCAACCAATAATTGAACACCCAGAATACCAACACCCAGATAATAATTTTAACTCTAGCATACCTCAACAACAAGAATCTGCTGAAACAGTAAAAATGCCAGAACCAATAATCATTACTGATTATAGTAAACAATACGATCCAGTAATGCCAGAGCAATCACAACCAGTAACTCCAAAAGTGAGTCTTATAGAAGTGATAAATTTAATTAGAGAATGTTCTGATAAAATAGAGTCTTATGGATTTAAAATTGATGTTGAAGAATATGACTTAACAAATATGTATCAAGTAATATTTAAAATTGAAAAATAAAATAATTAAATTCTTTATTTAGCACTTTTGTTTAAATAATAATAGAGCAAGGAAACAATGCATGTTTTCTTGTTTTGTTATTTAATAAGTGATAAATAATATTAATATAAATTATATATATGAAGGGAGGCAATATGTTTAAAATTCATTCAAAATATAAACCTACTGGAGATCAGCCTCAAGCGATACAAAAACTAGTGGATGGAATAAATAACGGAGTAAAAAATCAAGTATTAAAAGGTGTAACAGGTAGTGGAAAAACATTTACTATGGCAAA
>CANROP010000003.1 GCA_947632265.1 uncultured Bacilli bacterium | reverse complement strand
ACTTGATGCACCATGCAAAAATACTGCAACTCCACTTTCTATAGAACCTTTTATTATATCTTCTTCACTAACTTTTCCAAAATTTAGATTATAAGGATTTTTTCTTTTTTCTCTTTCTTCTTTTTCTTCATCTGTCATCTCTTTAACTACACTTGGTATTATATCTTTCTTAAAATAAGTATTTAAAAATTGATACATTTCTGTTGTTTTAAAATCTCCTTTATAAGTTCCATTATCACAAAACCTTATACCAGAAGCAACTATATTTTTGCTTAACAATAATTTAGCTTTACTATCAACATACCATATTAAAGGGGAAATTTTTATCCATACATAATCCCCTGTTTTATATTTTTTATTATTCGAAAGTATTTTGGAATATTCATTTCTATAATATACTCTTATATACTTTCTTCCATTATATTCATATTCTTCATGTTCTATAGCTTCAAATGGATAAAAACGATCAGAACATTCTCTAGAATCTGTAGTATATGTTTTATCAGTTTTTCTTAATAAGCCTAGGCTATATGCACGTTCTAATTCTTTCTCTATATCTGTACTAACTACATACTGTGGATATTCTCCGTATTCAATTTCAAAGACTCCATTACTTCCTTCAACTAAATTTGAAGAAAAAGAAGAAATATCATTAAAAGATATAACTGGTCGAACTCCACAATATCTCGCACCATTAAAAACAGATGCTACCTCTCCATCTTCATTAACATAAGCGACATCTCCTGTGCCATCAGAAGATGATAGATGATACCAACCTATTCGACCTTTCAAAGAATTATCATAAAACACATGATGATCATCATTAACATAAGCTCCTAAAACAATTGAAAAGTCTGTTAATGCACATCTAATTCCCAATTTTTCTATTACTTCTATTTTATTGTCACTAAATACTTGTTCTTTTCTCAGTAATGTAATTTCTCTATCATCCAAATTCATATAACACCTCAGTTTTGAATAGTTTTAGTTTTTTCTTTAGATACTTCTTCATATAGGAAAGTGTTGTATACTTTCATATGTATTGCTTCATCTCTAAATAACAAACCTAGACTATGTATATTTTTTATTACTTCATCTAATCTTACATGATTTAGATTTTTAATTCTATTTAAATCTGTTATTCTATAATTTATTAAATCTCCTATTTTCTCTATTCCAGCCATAAATAAGATTTTTTTAGTACTATTTCTTATATTGAGTGCTAAACAATCAAGATTTAATATATCTGAAATGTTACAACCTTGTTTAATAGTATTATTTACTACATTTGACATATATTTTTCTTTAGTAAGATTACTTTTTATCATAATAGAACTATCTACACTTAATCCTAAATTTATTAATTCATTAATAATTAAAGGAGATATTTCATATTTATCACTATTTATAAGTGAAATTAAATTCATTATTGTATTAGATTTATTATTAAAAGTTGCTTTTATATCATGTTTTAATTCTTCAACACCATCAATTAACCAAGGAGAAGAATTTAATAATTTAGTAATATCGCTTTTATATATTAACATTCTTTTTTCATCTTTAGTTAATTCATCTATAAATCTATATCCACTTAAATGTACATTTTCGATTAATTTATTTAGTGATCTTTCTCCTACACCACATATTTTTAATTCTTCATAACTATATGATAATAAATCTTCTAGTGTATATATATTATTTCTATTAAATGAAGTATAAACTCTACTATTATTAGCAAAACATACAGCAGGATAATCTTTAAGTTTGCTATACATAGGATCAAGTTCTAATGTACTTATTCTTTTTCTTACTTTTGAACTATTATAAATATATAAAAATAGTTCTTTTTTAGATCTAACTAATATCTGTCTTATTCCCTCACGAGTTATACCAACTTTATTTCCAATAAAGTTTAATGTTTCCCCTTTTCCATTATTAAAAACTCCATAATGCATTCTTAAAATGTATGTGTAATCACTACCTAATGGAGGTATTATTGGTTTTGATAAATCTAATAAAGATTTAGTTATATAAGATATTTTATCATCGTATAGTTCGTGATTATCTATTTCCATAACATCAAAAAATTCATATCTAATTATACTATATAAAAGTTTAAAATCCATAATATTTCCCCCTTAAAAAACTCATCAATAATGATGAGTTTAATTAATTTTTAATGTAATGTATTATACAAAATTAATATTTAAATGTCAAATTTTTATTCACTTAGTTTTTCATCTAAGAAATCAATTACATTATCTATTTTTACTTTGTATTCTTCTTTAGTTACATTATCTTTTATAGTAAGTATATTTGATTCTTTTTCTTCTTCTCCTATTATGATAACAAATTTAGTATTTAGTCTATCTGCTTGTTTAAAATTACTCTTTAAATTTCTACTTAAATAATCTATATCAACAATAAATCCATTAAGTCTTAAATCCATACAAATATCTATAGCAAATTCTTTTTCGTTATCACTCATAGGAATAACATAACAATCTATATCGTTTATAATAGGTAATTCTATTTTTTCATAATCAAGGGCTGTCATAAGTCTTTCCATACCCATCGCAAATCCTACTCCACTAGTCTTTGGACCATCTAACATCTCTACTAGATTATCATATCTTCCGCCACCACATAATACATTTTGACTACCGAATCCCTCAATAGATGCTTCTACTTCAAATACTGTATGTGTGTAATAATCAAGTCCTCTAACTAAATTTGGGTTTACTACATATTCTATATGCATGGCACTCAAATATTTTTTTACATCTTCAAAATGTTTTTTACTTAAATCGTTTAAATAATCTATTGTTTTTGGTGCATTCTTTATAATATCTAAATTACTATCTAGTTTACAATCAAGTATTCTAAGTGGATTTTTATTAAATCTTTCTTTGCAATCTTCACAAAGTTCATCTATATGTGGTCTAAAATATTCTATTAATGCATTTCTATAGTTATTTCTTGATTCATTATCTCCAAGTGTATTAATATTTACTTTTATACCTTTAAGCCCTAATAATTTATATAAGTTAACTGGTATACTTATAACCTCTGCATCTATAAGTGCATCGCTACTTCCAAATGCTTCAACACCAAATTGATAAAACTCTCTAAATCTACCTGACTGAGGTCTTTCATATCTAAACATAGGTCCATAATACCATGCCTTTACAGGAGTAATATGATTACCATACATTTTATTTTCAATATAACTTCTTACTATACCAGCTGTTCCTTCAGGTCTTAAAGTTATATCTCTATCTCCTCTATCTTTAAAATCATAAGTTTCTTTAGTTACTATATCTGTTGTCTCTCCAACACCTCTATGAAATAGATTGCTAGATTCAAAAATTGGAGTTCTAAAGTATTCATAATTATATTTTTCCATTAAACCTTCAATTAATTCTTCGACGTATAAAAGTTTTTTACCATATTCTCCGTATACATCATATGTACCTTTTGCCTTTTGTATCATAAATACCTCCTAGTTATTTGTTACTTTTTTTATGTTTCTTGTTATATCATCTTTAAAATATTTATATGTAGTAACCACTATTATCGCAAGTGGGAATGATATAAATACACCAAGTATTCCAAATATTATTCCACCTGCAAATAAAGCAATTATTGTGACTAATGGATGTATTGAATTAGTTTTTCCATATACAGTTGGATTTATAACATAACTATCTACTGAACTTAATACTACAAATGCGATAACAGTTCTAAGTAAAAGTGATGGGCTTACTACAAATGCAGTTATTGCAGCTATTACATTTACACATATACCACCAAAATATGGAATAAGGTTAGCTATAGCTACTAAAAATCCTAATAATATAGCGTTTGGATGTCCAATAAGTGTATAGACTAATGTATATTCTATTAAAGATATTATAATTACTTGAACAAGTCCACTTAAATATTTTCTCATCTCTTCATCTAAACTTTTTACATAGTTATATGCTTTCTTTGATCTTTTACTAAAGAAGAATTTAATTTCTTCTCTTATCTTATCCATATCTATTAGGAAATATATGAAAGATGCAAAACCTATAAAAATTTTAGAAAATAAACTAAGTGATGTATCGATTAAATTAATCGCACCATCTGATACATAAGTGCCAAATTTACTTATAATTTCTTTAAATGTATCTGACAGGCTTGTTTCAAGTCCTGCTAAATTGAAATCAAAGTTGTGCTTTTGTATTGAATTTATAAATTCAATTATACTATTAAACAAGCTTGATAATTGTCCTAACATTACAGTAGTAATTAAATATACTACGAATGCGATACCTATTAATATTAAAGCAATTATTATAAGTACTCCAAGCCATTTTGGAAATTTCTTTTCTCTCATTTTTTGTAAAAATGGATATAATGCATATGCTAAAGCAAATGCGAACAAAAATGGTAAAATTATCTGTACGATTTTATTTACAATTCCTATCCAAAGATTACCTGTTTTATATACTAAGAATACTATTAAAGCTATTAAAGCTAAATTAACTAATTTATAATCCAATTTATTTTTTATCATATTATCCCTTACTTTCTAACAATATTGTTGTAGGTCCATCGTTTTTTATATTTACTTTCATGTCTTCTCCAAATATACCTTTTTCTACTCTCACTATTTTACTTAATTTATCATTAAATTCATCGTAAAGTTTATGTGCATTACTACCATTCATTGCATTTATGTAACTTGGTCTATTTCCTTTTTTAGTATCTGCATAAAGTGTAAACTGTGAGATACTTAAAACGCTCCCTTTAACATCCAATATAGATTTATTCATGACATGATTTTCATCGTCAAATATTCTTAAATTAACAATCTTTTTTATTAAATAGTCTACATCACTGCTTGTATCTCCATTTTTAAATCCTACTAATAATACAAGTCCATAATCTATACTACCAACAGTATTACCGCAAACTTCTACACTAGAGTTAAGACTTTTTTGTACAAGTACTCTCATTTTATTATCCTTTCAACTTTTATTATGTTTTCTAGCATTTCTAGTGAGTTAATAAATTTATTTAGTTTTTCTTTATTTGGAACTGATAAAACCATTTCAAATATATAACCATCCATTGAGTTAACTGTATTTACGCTTTGAACAATTATATCTGAAGATGCTGTTTTAGCTATAATATCTATTAGAATATTTTTATTATCTAAAGTATGTACTAATATATTAGTAGAATAATTTTTATCTATTTCATCATTCCATCTAACATCTATAAGTCTTTCCTCTAGTTCACTTACATTTGGACATACACTTCTATGTACTGTTATTCCATTACCTTTAGTAATATAACCAATTATTCTATCTCCAGGAACTGGCCTGCAGCACGATGCGATATTTACTTTAATTTCGTCTATACCTTCTACTATGATATCATTTTTTACATTTATATTTACTTTTGATGTTGAATTTACTTTATCAAGTAAAATCTCTTCTCTAGACTTCTCTTCTGTATTAATTATATTTATTATACTTATAGGACTATACTTATTACTTCCTATACCTATATATAAATCAGCAAGTTCATCTATATGTAATTCATCTAATATTTTTTCTATATTTTCATCTTTAAAGAAATCTATAGAAGATATTTTTTTCTTTCTTAATTCTTTATTTAAAAGTTCTTCTCCCTTTTTTAAGTTTTCTTCTTTATCTATTTTATTAAAGAATGATTTTATTTTATTTTTTGCTTGAGAAGTATAAGCCATATTTATCCATTCTCTAGATGGGAATGAACTTTTATTGGTATTTATTTTTACTATATCGTTATCATTTAATTTGTAATCAAGTGGAACTATATTACCATTTACAATCGCACCTACCATTGAATCTCCAACTTTACTATGAACTCTGTATGCAAAATCTATTGGTGTTGAACCAAGAGGGAGTTCTATTACATCTCCCTTAGGTGTAAATACATATATCATATTTTTTAAGACGTCTTCTTTAACACTATTTACAAACATCTCATCGTTTTCTTCTTCGTTTGATAATTCAATTATACTTCTAAAAAACTGTAATTTTTCTTCCATTGCAGACTGCATTATAGTTTTTCCTTTTTCTTTATATGACCAGTGTGAAGCAATACCATGTTCAGCAACTCGGTCCATATCGTATGTTCTTACTTGTACTTCGTATAATTGTCCATTCTCTCCAAAAACTGTTGTATGTAGTGATTGATAACCATTTTCTTTTGGCATAGCTATATAATCTTTAAATCTTTTTGGTATAGGTCTATATTTAGAATGAATTATTCCTATTGCCTGATAACAATCTTGTTCAGTATCGACAAATACTCTTAAAGCATTTAAATCATATATATCACTAAATCTTTTACCATTATCAAGTTTTTTATATATACTATATATACTTTTAGCTCTACCCTTTATCTTATGTTTAATACCATGACTATTAAGTAATTCTGTAAGATTTTTCTTCATAAGTTCTACATTAGAATCTCTCTCTAGTTTAGATTGATTTAATTTTTCAACTATTGAAAAGTACACATCTGGTTTTGAATAACGAAGTGATAAATCTTCTAACTCACTTTTTATCTGATTCATTCCAAGTCTATGAGCAATTGGAACTAGTATTTCTAAAGTTTCTTTACAATTTTCTTTTTGACTTTTTTCACTTAATATCCATAGTGTACGCATGTTATGAAGCCTATCTGCAAGTTTAATTATTATTACTCTAACATCTTCTGTAAGTCCAACTAAAATTTTTCTATGATTAGCAAGTGTAGCATCACTATCGGTAGTAATGTTTAATTTATTTATTTTAGTTACTCCAGATACTAAGGATGCAATCTCACTACCAAATTTTTTTTCTAGTTCTTCTTTTGTTACATTGCAATCCTCTATCGTATCGTGAAGAAGAGCAGCTGATATTGTTTGATAATCCGCATTTATTTCAGAAAGTATATAGGCAACATTTAATGGATGTGTAATATAATCTTCTCCTGTATGTCTTTTTTGACCAAAGTGCTTTTCTTTAGCGAATAGATATGCTTCTTTTATTGTTTTTCTATCACTTTCATTTGTAATATACGTTGATATTTTATCATATAACTCATCAAAAGTTATATTTGGTTTGTCTTTTCTCATGTAATCACCACTATTATTATAACATATGCTTGAAACTATCGATTAATAAAAGTTTAAAAATTTAAAAATATTTAGAAAAAATTACTGATATTTTTATTAAAGTAAGTTATAATTAAATTGCGAGGTGATAAAGTTATGTTAATGAATAAAAAACAACTTATCGAATCTCAAAAAGAATGTGCCGATATGTTGGGAATGACTTTAGATGAATACGAAAAATATTTGAAAGATGTAAAAAGTAAAAAAATAATTAAATCACATGGGAAACAAAGTAATCAATTTTTAGACTATTTAAAAATTGATGAAAAAGATTTAAAATTAATGAAAACTATATAAATATAATTAAAATAAAAGATGTAATTTACGCATCTTTTATTTTATTATAATATTCTTAAGTCTATTCTATTACAGCTTTTATTCTTCTAACACCTGCACTACTAGCTTCTTCTTTAACTATCTTAAATTTACCTATTTCACTAGTATTTTTTACATGTGGACCACCACATAATTCTTTAGATATATCTCCTATTGAATAAACTGTTACAACATCAGGATATTTTTCAATAAACATACATTCAGCACCACTTTTTATCGCATCTTCTTTTTTCATTTCAGTACATACTACATCTATTGAATCATTAATCCATTTGTTAACTAAATTTTCTGCTTCTTGTTTTTCTATATCTGATAATTTATGGTCACAACTAAAATCAAATCTCATTCTATCTACTGTTATATTACTTCCTTTTTGATGTACATCAGGACCAACTACTTTCTTTAAAGCCGCATTAAGTAAATGTGTTGCAGTGTGATATCTAGTTTCTATTTCTCCATTTCCAGCTAGTCCACCTTTAAATTTTTGAGTAGATCCTGCACGTGATAGTTCTTGATGTGCCTTAAATTTTTCTTTAAAGCCTTCTATATCAACTTGAATACCTTTTTCACGAGCTAATTCCTCTGTTAATTCTATTGGAAATCCATATGTATCATATAGTCTGAATGCTAAATCCTTATCCAAAATATTTTCATTTAAATTACTAGTAATTTTTTCAAATTCTTTTAAACCTTTTTCTAGAGTTCTATTAAATTTTATCTTTTCATTTTTTAAAACTTCTAATACAACATCTTGATTTTGTTCTATCTCACTATAGTATTTTTTATACTTATTCATAATAGCTAAAGCTATTTTTTCTTCCCAATTACTATTTATATCTATATTTAATTTTTTAGCATGTCTAATCGCTCTTCTAATTAATCTTCTAAGTATATATCCTTGATCTGTATTAGATGGTTTTATTCCTGATGGATCTGCTGATATAAATACTGCTGTTCTTAAATGATCAGCTATTATTCTCATGCTCTCTTCATTTCCAATATATGGTTTATTTGATACTTCTTCTATAACTTTTATAATATCGCTCCAAACAGAAGAAGCATAATTATCAGTTAATCCTTCTAGTATAGTTACAACACGTTCAAGTCCCATACCTGTATCTACATTCTTCTTAGGAAGTTCAGTTATAGACCCATCTTCATGTTTATAATATTGCATAAATACATCATTCCATATTTCAACCCATCTTTCATCATCAGGATCAAAATATTCTGGAACTTCATCATTACTTCTAAAATAAAACATCTCTGAATCTGGTCCACAAGGCCCTGTTTCCCCTGCTATCCAAAAATTATCTTTTATAGCAGCTATTCTTGCCTCAGGTATACCTAAACTATTCCATATTTCGTATGCTTCATCATCTCTTTTTATATACTCATTTCCAGCAAATATAGTTACACCTAATTTTTCTTTTGGAATTTTTAATACCTCAGTTAAAAATTCATAACTCCAAGTAATTGCCTCTTTTTTAAAATAATCTCCAAGTGACCAATTACCTAACATTTCAAAAAATGTATGATGATATGTATCACCTATATTATCTAAATCATTTGTTCTAATACATTTTTGATAATCACAAAGTCTAGTCCCATAAGGATGTTCTTCTCCCATCAAATATGGTATAAGTGGTTGCATACCTGCCGTATTAAAAAGTACACTAGGATCATTTTCTGGTACTACTGGTGCACTCGGTATTTGCTTGTGACCTTTGCTAACAAAAAAATCTATATATAAATCTTTTAAATTCATTATTACACCTCTTTATGTTTATCGTTTTCTATTACATTTTCCATTGCACTTACTACTTCTTCTATAGTCATATTTGTTGAATCTATGTATATGGCATCATGAGCTATTTTAAGTGCACCAACGCTCTTATTCATATCGTTATAATCTCTTTTTTTTATGTTTTCTAGTACTTCTTCATAACTAGAATTAATACCCTTTATAATATTTTCTTTATATCTTCTTTTTGCCCTTTCAGGAGTAGTTGCATCTAAATAAAACTTATAAGTTGCATTAGGAAATACTACTGTAGTTATATCTCTTCCTTCCATAATAACATCATGATTTCGAGCCATTTCTCTTTGCATACCTACTAATACTTCTCTAAGTGGAACTATACTAGATACTGGAGATACTATTTTAGTTACCTCCATACTTCTAATTTCTTTGCTTATATCTATTCCATTTAAATATGTTTTTTCATCTATAAATTCAATTTTAGAATTTTTAGCTATATCTGTTATTTTTTCTTCATCAGTTATATCTATACCTAGTTTTAAAACTTGATAAGCAATAGATCTATACATCGCACCTGTATCTATATATAATAAATTACACTTTTTTGATAGTATACGTGATACTGTTCCTTTTCCACTACCTGCAGGTCCATCTATCGCAACTATTTTCATATTTCACTTCCTAACAATTCTAAAACATCTTTAACTAATTTATCATAACTCTCGTTATTAATTACATGATCAAAATTAGTATAATTATCTAAATCTATTTCTGTTATGTGATTTTTTTCGTTTTCTTTTAAACCATTATCATAGTTATCTCTTGTTACTTTAATTGTAATTACATTATTATATGTATTTTTTAATGTTTCAATTTCATCAACAAGTCTTGCATCACTGATGATTATTATATCATAAAAATATGAAAACACTAGAATATCTTGGATAGTTCTATTAATAAAGAATTTATCATCTATTTTATTCTTTATAAATTCTATTCCAAATTGTTGTAAAAACTCTCTTGGTTTTTCTAATTCATTTCCATTCCAACCAATTATTCTTTTCGCATAATCTTTTAAATAATAAGTAAAACCAGTAATTATAACTTTCTTATTCTTATTTTTATAATAATTCTCTATTATTTTAGCTACTTCGTTTTTACCACTCTTAGCTTTTCCTGATAATACAAATATTTTAGGTTCTTTTTTTATATACTCCATAAACACTCCTATATAAACTTAAATATTTCATACTTTTCATTAAAGTATTTCACTACTACTTTAATAACACTTATTATTGGTGTAGAAAGAAGCATTCCTAGTATTCCAAAGAAATGTCCAAATACTAAAAGTCCTAAAATTATTGTTACTGGATTTAGTTTTGTAGTTTTACTAATTATTAAAGTTTGTAATACATTTCCTTCTATAGTTTGAATAATAACTATAGCAAGAAGTACTGCTATTCCTGTTCCTGTACCTTGAGAGAATGCTACTACTACAGCTGGAGCACCACCTATATATGGTCCTGCATATGGTATTACATTCATAATTCCACAGAATAACCCAAATAAAAGTGCAGATTTAAGCCCTAATATAGCAAACGCGATTGATGATACTACGAATACGAGTAATGCGTCGAAAAATGCACCTGTTACATATCCTCTTAGTGATTGATTTATATTAAATGCAAGTTCACTTGCTGTATTTCTAAATTTTTTAGGTACTAAATCAAGTAATGTTGCACCTAGATTATTACAACTAAGAAGTAAGAAAAATCCTATTACGAGTCCTATTACAAACGTTCCAACAGAAGAGATAATACTACTTGCAGCATTCATGATAAATGATGGTAAAGTAGTAGATAATTCAGTTGCAAATTCATCTAATCTAAGTGATATAGTCTTTTCTATATTTTGAACATTTACTACACTAGAATCTATATTATTAAATAAATCGATAGCCCATTCTTTAATTGATGAAAATATATTTGGGAAATTTTCTACTAGTTCTATTGTTTGATTATAAAGTAAAGGTAAAATAGATTGTATAAGTAAGAAAAGTGCACCTATTAAAATTACATAAGCAACTGTTGTTCCAAGTACTCTTCTAACCCCTTTTTTCTCTAACCATTTGACAAAGGGATTTAAAATCCATGCTAAAACAATACCTATAAATAGTGGAGAGACTATTTTTAATAATCTAAGAACAATTACAATTATCCCAAGTTCTTTTATTATTCTTAAAATAATATAAGCACCAAATATCATTAATAGTACATAGGATAATTTTAATATTTTCTTTAAAATTTCTATTACTTCATTTAAACTATTTTTATTTATATTCACTTTTATCACCTAACTAATTATAACATGAAAAAAATAAAATAAAAAGTATAACAACATCTAATTTAGTATTTAACTTCCATGTGGATGAAAGTTTTCATAATTTTCTCTTAATTCTTCATTAGTAATATGAGTATATATCTGTGTTGTAGATATATCAGAGTGACCAAGTAATTCTTGTATAGTTCTTAAATCTGCTCCATATTTAAGTAAATGACTAGCAAATGAATGTCTTATTGTATGTGGAGATAATTCTTTAGTAATTCCATTATCGCGTGCTATTTTTTTTATTATTTTAAAAAATCCTTGTCTAGTCATTCTATTTCCATGATTATTTAAAAATAAATAATCAACATTATTCTTTTTTAACATAAGTTCTCTATATTCATATATATATTTTTTTAAGTATTCTCTAGCATAATCTCCAATAGGAATTACTCTTTCTTTACTACCTTTACCAAAAGTTCTTACTATATCTTGATTTAAATCTATATCTTGTAATTTTAAATTTACTAGTTCACTAACTCTAAGACCTGTTGCATAAAGTAACTCCATCATAGCTTTATTTCTATAACTAAATGCATCAGTTAATTTTATATCTAATAATTTTAATACTTCATCTTCTGTAAGAGTATTAGGTAAACTTTTCTTTAATTTTGGCATTATTAATGAATCACTAGGATTATTATTTATAAATTTTTCTATTAATAGAAATTTATAAAAACTTTTTAAACATGAAATATTACGTGATATTGTTTTATCACTTAACTCAATTTTTTTTAACCATTTAACATATTCTTTTAAATCGTTATTACTAATATCACTTATATTTTTATCTTTATTATATTCTAAAAACTTCTCTAAATCTATTTTATAAGAATTAATAGTATTATTACTATATCCTTTATCTATAAGTAAATATCTTAGAAATTCTTCTATTAATTCACTAGTTTTATACATGTTTTATCCCCTTTATATTTAATTTTCCAAACATTACACTAATAAAAGTCTCTACATCTTTCTTAATTGTTTCTGGTATATAATCTACTTTATACTGATTTTTAATAAAATTTATAACTAGTCTTATTGTATCTTGTATTTTTATATCGCTATCAAATTCTACTTTTGAAATATCTTCTATAAATAGTTTAATGTACTTATCTTTATATTCATTATCAAATTTATTTTCTCTTGCTCTTTTTATGTGTTCACTATCCATATTAATAATTAAATCTTTTAAATTATTAGAACTTCCTACTCTATTTATATATTCTTCAAATAGTCCTAAAAGTCCATCGTAGAAATACAAATTTACTAATTTTTGAAAAGGAATTATACTACTTAATAAAACTATATTGTTAACATCATTTCCATATATTGCGAATCCTTTTTTATATTCGTTTAATATTGACATAGTTAAATATTCAGTCATTCCCTCATTAAATGACATTCCACTTTTAGCGCCCAAACTTTCAAAGCCTAAATTATCAGAATTAAATGAAGATACGTGTAGTAATTCGTGTATTAATATATGTTTGTAGCTTTCTTCATCTAGTGTTTCTTTATTTATCAATAATACATTATCAAGTGCATTATATATAGATTTTGCATTTATTTTATTTAATCTATCATCATCTTCTTTAGTGGTATATCTTATCGTTATATTTTCTAGATTATTATTTAGATTTCTATAACTCATAGGATATTTATTTATTATTAATGTTACACATTCTATTATTTTATCTTTTAAATCTATATCTATATTTGGATTTTTATTTATAATTTTTATTATGTCATCCATGCTAACCACCAAATCAATTATACCACTTTTTTATATATTATGGTAAAATTAACTTAATTAGAGTTTATGGATATGAATATATATTATTTAGCAAAAACTTAAAACAATGAAGCACTAACAGATATTGTTAAAAATTTGTTAAGAAATTAAAAAAGCAATTTTTTCTAGAGGTATAGGAAAAATTGAATAATGAAGATTTTAAAGTAATCGAATTCGACCACTTTAAATTTAATTTTAATTTAATTTTGTATAAAAATATTGTGTAAAAAACATTTGTTTGATATAATGTTTATGGATACGTTTGAAATATATCAGATGCTTTCCCTTTCAATTATCAAAAGATAAAAGGAAGGCGGTGATATTATGACTAAAAGAGAAAAATCTCAATTTGTTATCATATTACTTCTACTTGCTATAATATTTATATTGTTAGTTAAATAGAAAAAAGCATTTGATTTCAACAACAGTTGATTTCAAATGCACTCCAAATAAGGGAAGCATTTGATTCCACTAATCAAATGTATCCTTTTTTATTATATGCAATTTCTCTTGCTAATTACATAATACCATAAAAGAATATTTTTTGCAAGTTCCCTATATTAAAATCAGTAACTCCGAATAAAAATTCTACGCCCAAGTTTCGCAGATGAAAAAAGAAAAAATAGGCTTTCAAGCCTTATATTATGAGGATTTACTTATAATAGTTTTTAGTATAATTATATTGTAACATAGACACATTTTATATAAATTTTTGCCATATTTTTTTAAATGATATTTACATTTTATATTTTTTACGATAATATTAGTTTAACCTAGATATAATAAGTATTTGTTTCGTTACAATATGATTATACAAAATAAAGATCACCACAGAGTCTTATAAACACTAGGCTAAATAGTGATTTTTTGCTTCAACAAGTGCGAAACTCGGGTAATACCATAAAAGAATATTTTTTGCAAGTTCCCTATATTAAAATCAGTAACTCCGAATAAAAATTCTACGGGATAAATCAAAGTATTGAATTAAAGTTGAACTTCTGTTACTATAAAATAGGAAGTGATTATAGTGACAAAAAATGAAAAAAATAGAATAAATAAAAAAGTAAAGCACGAACAAGAAAGAACCTTTAAGCGAAGAGTTAGAAAGGCTATAACTCAAAGAAATGGAAAACCAATTTTAACTAAGACAATGATTAGAGAACTAAAAGCTCATACCAATCCTTTAGAACAATTAATTATTATTTTCAAAAATGTTTTCCCTAATTTGTTAAATGATTTAGCTAATCTTTCCGACATTAGAAATCAATCTTATACAGAATACAGTATGCAAGAAATTACTGTCATTCGATTAATTGCTTTATGTTGTGGCATTCAAAGTATGAAAGAAATTATGACTAAATTAAATAAAGTAGAATTTATATCTAATATTAATCAAATATTGGATACAAATTTAACTGAATTTCCATGTGACGATACTATTTCTAATGTAATGAATTCTATTAATATAGTAGAACTCGATAAGTTAAGAACAAAATTAACAAAAAAATTGATTGAATCAAAAACTCTTGATAAATTTAGATTATCAAATGGTAGCTTTTATATTGTAATTGATGGTTCTGGATTATTTTCTACACGCATTAATTTAGGAAAAAATTGTATTTATAAAGTATATAATAAAGGAACAGATGATGAATATACTGAATATCAATATTATGTTTTAGAAGCAAAACTTATTTGCAAAGATTATGTGTT
The DNA here is from genome assembly GCA_947632265.1 of uncultured Bacilli bacterium. Lineage (GTDB taxonomy): Bacteria > Bacillota_I > Bacilli_A > RF39 > UBA660 > UMGS1613. The sequence continues at coordinate 21,196 of CANROP010000003.1, read as the reverse complement.
TTCCTTTGCAACAGAATTTGTTGAAAACGAATATATGAATAACGAAACAGAAAAACAAGATTGTGAATTAAAAGCTGCTTATCGTTTACTCGATAAAATAAGAGATGCATATCCAAAATTACCAATAACAATTGGAGGAGATGCCCTTTATGTAAAAAAACCTTTTATGGATGCATGTAAAAGTCATAAAATGGATTACATATTAAGATATAAAGAATCAGTGATGTCATCTATTATGGAAGAATTTGATAATATAGAAACAGATGTAATTAATGAATATGAATTTGTAAATGAAGTAGGATTTGGAAGTGGAACTAAAAATACAGAAGGGATTACTAATGTTATAAAGTATACTTCTAAAGATGAAGTTGATAAACAACAACAAGATGAATCTCCTATAGAATTAAGTAAAAACTTAAAAGAATCAACATTTATGTTTGTAACATCAATAAAAATTACTAAAGCAAACTATGAAGAAATTGTTATTTTTGGAAGAAGACGTTGGAAGATAGAAAATCAAGGTTTTAAAGAGCAAAAATCTAAAGTATTAAACATAGAACATTGTTATACATTTAACAGCAATGGAATGAAGGCAAACTATTACTTTATGCAAATAGCTCATTTACTTTTAACTATTCTGTATTATGGATCTACAATCATAAAAAAATTAAAAGAAACAAAAGTAGAAATTAGCAATTTAATTTATTTAGAATTAATGAAAATTCAAGAATTAGATTTAAATCAAGGTTTTCAAATTAGATTTGATTAAACATATAAAAAAGAATATCAGGGGGGTTACAAGTGTGTTTTTCAACATACTCTTTTGACATGAATAAAAATGTAAAAAAAATAGATAGACTACATATAATTATCATTATATCCATTATTCTATCTATTTTTTTATTTATTAACCTTTTTTATTCGGAATTACTGTATTAAAATATTCTATATTTAGATATATTATGATAAAATAATAAATGGTGATGTTATGGAACCTTTAGCACTTAGACTTAGACCTAAAAAGATTGACGATGTTATTGGACAATCACATTTACTTGGCGAAGGTAAAGTTATAAGAAATTTAGTAAAGAATAAAAAATTATTTTCTATGATTTTATATGGTAAACCTGGTATAGGTAAAACTACTATTGCAACCGCTATTGTAGAAGAATTAGGTCTAAAATATAGAATGCTTAATGCAACTATTAACAATAAAAAAGATTTTGATATAATAGTTGAAGAAGCAAAAATGTATGGAGAGCTTGTAGTTATCATGGATGAGATACATAGATTAAATAAAGATAAGCAAGATTTACTTTTACCATATCTAGAGAATGGTCTTATTATTTTAATTGGTATGACTACATCTAATCCATATCACTCTATAAACCCAGCAATTAGATCAAGATGTCAAATATTTGAATTAAAAGAACTAGAAAGTGATGATATAAAACTTGCACTAAATAGAGCTATTAAAAATGAACTAAGTGATATAAAAATTGATGATGAATGTATTAATTATATTGCAAATACATCTAGTGGAGATTTAAGATATGCATATAATTTACTTGAAATTGCTTATTATTCAACTGATAAGAATGTAGATATCGAATCACTTAAAAGTATCAGTAATAAACCTAATTTATTTCACGATAAAAATGAAGATGGATATTATGATGTTATAAGTGCATTTCAAAAAAGTATTAGAGGTTCTGATGTGGATGCTGCACTTCACTATCTTGCTAGACTAATTGAAGCAGGAGATTTAGATATAATATTTAGAAGAATGAGTGTTATCGCATATGAAGATATTGGGCTTGCTAACCCATCTATGGGTATTAAAGTAGATGCTTGTATTAATGCTTGTGAAAGGCTTGGATTACCTGAAGCAAGAATACCTCTTGCCGAGGTTGTAATAGAGCTTGCACTTTCTCCTAAATCAAATAGTGCGATTATGGCAATTGATGAAGCAATAAACGATATAAATAAAGGAAATACTGGTAATGTACCAAATCATATCAAAACTACATCTAAAGACTATAAATATGCTCATCTCTATCCTAACCACATAGTAAAGCAACAATATTTACCTGATAATTTAAAAGGAAAAAGATACTATAAGCCATGTGATAATAAAAATGAAAGACTACTAAGAGATATAAATAATAATATTAAAAAAATAATAGATTAAAAAGGTTAAAATCAATTTAACCTTTTTTGAATACCTATATTTTTATTTTTACAATTATTTATAAATATATCAATTTTAGATAAAATAGCATAATACTTTTTACTATTAATTATTTTATCTGAAATAGAATTAGCTTTATTATATTCAATTTCTATATCATGTAATTCATCTACGTTATTTAAAAAATCTATTATAAATTCTACATCAGCATAGTTTTTAAGTTCTTCTACAAGTCCAATTAACCCATCAGTAAAAAAATAAATTTTCCATTTTATCTTTTCCGATTAGCTCTTCTATTTCTCTTGCGATTACTACAAAAGTACGATATGAATGATTTTTAGGCTTTAAATATCTTTCAACCATTAACTGAGTATAACCTTCATTAAAGTACCTTCCTATACTCCTTTTAAAATTTTTATAAGTTATACAAAATCCTATACAAGTATAATTACCTATTAAATCAGTACTTGCCATATGCATAAATTCATGATCTATTGCAGAAAAGCAATATAAATATACTATTTGTTTTTTTAAATTCCAAGGTAGATAAACTCCTATAACATCGGACTTTTCTCCTATGTGTTCTAAATTAAATTCAGTTACGGAAAAATTATTGAAAAATTTTTCTAAATTAGCACTCGAACAGTTATTAGATAATATATTTACAAAACGTTTTGCATTCTTTTCTACTTCTTTTTTTAATTTATCGATTTCTAATTTAATATTATCTTTTATAACTACATTTGTCGATGTGAGATTAAATACTTCATTTTTATTTCGTTTATCTTTTATATTTTTTATAATATTTTCTCCTCTCATCTATAAAGAAAGAATAAATAGTTCAAGTGCGAGTTCTTTATCTTTTTCACCTGTCTTTATTCCAATATCTAAATCTGCTAAATCAGATAAGTATTTAAGTAGTATTTTAGGATTATATTTATATCCTGATATAATAGCTAAATGAACTGGATATTTATGAACTTTTAATATTAGGGATATATCATCTTCAGTATATCCTTTTTTAGCTAATAAAGTTGCTTGATACATAAGTCTAAATTTACTTGAGATAAGTGCGATTATTTTTATTGGTTCCTCGTTTATTTTTAAAAGTTCTTTATAAGTTTTTATCGCATTACTTTTATTTTTATTTATTATATCATCTACAAATTTAAATATATCTATATCTACATTTTCAATAGATAAATTAATAATATCTTCTTTTGTTATTATCTTATCATCTATTTTATATATTTTTAATTTTTCTACTTCATTATATAAAATTTCTAAATTCTTACCTACTCTAGATATAAGTAATTCAACTAATTCTATACTTATCTTATAATCATCAAACATTCCTTTTACATTACTTACTATATTCTTTTCAGCATTAAACTCTTTTATTTTTCCATGTTCTTTTATATTTTTAAATATTTTTTTTACACTATCTACTTTTTCATTATGATTTATAAATATAATAAATGTATTACTATTATTATTTTTTAAATAATCTTCTAGTAAATCTACGTCATCAATTTTTTTTGTAGTTCTACTAAATATACTTGCATTATCTACTATTATTAATTTATTATCATCAAAAAGAGATACCGTTTTTGCATCTTCTAATATTTCTTTTATAGTATTAAATTCTAAATCGTATTTTGAAATATTTAAATCTTCAAAATTATTGTTACTTATTACATTTTTTATTTCTTTATCTATTAAATATTTTTCTGTTCCATATAATAAATAATTCATGATATCCCTTCCCTATATTATTTTAAATCTTCAAGTTTTACTGAAACTAATTTACTTACTCCAGATTCTTGCATAGTAATTCCATATAATACATCTGCAAATTCCATAGTTTTTTTCTTATGTGTAATTATTATGAATTGTGTTTTATCTTTTAATTTGTTTATATATTTACCAAATGCTTCTACGTTTACCTCATCTAGGGCCGCTTCAACTTCATCTAACACACAAAATGGAACTGGTCTAGATTTTAGGATTGCAAAAAGTAAACTGATTGCTGTAAAAGTTCTTTCTCCACCTGAAAGTAAACTTATACTTTTTAATGTTTTTCCTGGTGGAGATGCCATTATTTCTATACCTGTTTCAAGTAAATTATTAGAGTCAGTTAATGATAATTCTGCATGTCCACCATTAAATAATTCTTTAAAAGTAGAAGAAAAATTTTCTTGTATAAGTTTAAATGTACTTAAAAAATCTTGTTTCATTACAGAATCCATTTCTTCTATTATCTCTAGTAAAGTATTTTCTGCATTTTTTAAATCTTCTTGTTGCTTTATTAAGAATTCATATCTAGTACTTACTCTATCATATTCTTCTTTAGCCATTAAATTAACAGGTCCTAAATCTCTTATTTTTCTTTTTAATGTACTTACTTTATTTCTAGCAATATTATCATCTATATCAAGTTTATACATACTTATCGCTTTTTCATAAGTCATAGAATATGTTTCATTTAATGTATTAAGTAAATTATCTAGTTTAACATCAGCTCTATTTACATCTATTTCAAGTTCTTTTAATAAATTATTTTTCTCATTATATAATGAGTTTTCTTTTTTTATAGTATATTCAAACTCTTCTAGTTCACTAGATAAACTATTTCTTTTATATTCTAACTCTCTTAAATTAGATTCTACTTCATTCTTTTTTAAAGTTGCATCGTAATACTCTTTTAATATAGATTCTTCTTCTTTATCTATAGTATTATTTAAAGAATTATTAATGCTTAATATTTCTAGATTTACCTCTTCTAACTTTTTATTACAATCGTTTATAGATCTTTCTTTAAAACTTATGTAATCTTCTTTACCTATTTTATCTTTATTAAGTACATATAATTTATCTTCTAATGCTTTTAAGTCATAATCAACTTGATTTATATTATTTTCAATATTCTTTTGTTCATTTTCTAATTTTTCATATGATTTTATATTGCTTTCAAGTTCATATTTATCTGTTATTATATTTCTAACTTTTATACTTCCACCTGTAAGTGAACCACCAACATGTAAAATTTCTCCATCAAGAGTTACAACTCTATACTTATAAGATATATTTTTACTTATTCTATTAGCATTATCAATATTATCTACAACAATTACATTACCGAGTTGATTATCTATTATATTTTTATACGTTTTATCATATTTTACTATATTACTTGCAATAGATGTAAATCCTTCTTCTTTTTTTATTATATTAAAAGTATACTCATCAATATTTTTTGCTTTTATTATATTAAGTGGGAAAAAAGTAACTCTACCTAAATTATTATTTTTTAAATAATTTATTGCTTCTTTAGCTACAACTTCATTATCAACAACTACATTAGATGCATTAGCTCCTAAACTAATTGATATTGCTTTAGAATATTTTTCATCTACTTCGATTAATGAACCTATCGTCCTATGTATTCCACGTAATTTAGGATTATTTAAAACGTTTTTAACTGATGTAGGTAATGTTGAATCGTTTTCTATGTTATTTTTTAAGTTATCTATCTTAACTTTAAGTATTTCTAAATTTTTTAAAGTATTATTAAGTTTATATAATAAATCATTTTTGTTATTTTTAATATCACTTAATTTTTTTGTAATGTCACTTATAGATATATCTATATTTTTTATTTCATCATTTTTTAATTTAATCTCATTATTATACGAATTAATATCGTTTTTTAGATTAAGTTCATCCTCTTTTAGTTTAATTAGAGAATCATGTAATTTAGTATCTTCTACTTCATATTTTTTTCTTTCAAGTATTATTTGTTTTTTTGAATTTATTTTCTCTACTGTAGAAGTCATATCTAATAATTCTTTTTGTACTTTTTTTATTTCTTCATCTATTTCACTAATTTTTAATTTATATGAAGAACTTTTTGCTTCATTAGAAGATGTATTAGTATTTAAACTTAATATCTCTTCTTTTAATTCATCTATCTTTTCTTTGTTTTCTTGATATTTATAATTTATATTTGTTATATCGCTTGCAAGTAGAGAGATTTCTAATTCCTTTAATTCATCGTTTAAACTTAAATATTCACCCGCTTTAATCTTTTGCTCTCTTAATGGCTCTATTTGTACTTCAAGTTCTTTTATAATATCTAAAACACGACTCATGTTATCATGTGTCTTATCTAGCTTTCTTAATGCTTCTTCTTTTCTTTTTTTATATTTTAAAACACCTGCAGCCTCTTCAAATACAATTCTTCTATTTTCTGGTTTACTTGATAATATATCATCTATTTTTCCCTGAGATATTATATTGAATGATTCTTTTGCGATTCCACTATCCATAAGTAAATCGTTTATATCTTTTAATCTACATTTTTCGCCATTTAAATAAAACTCGTTTGTTCCATCTTTATATAGTCTTCTTTTTATAGATACTTCATCAAAAGAAATATTTAAATAATTATCTGAATTATTGAATACTAAAGTGACGGATGCACTATTCATAGGTTTTCTACTTTTACTTCCAGCAAATATTATATCAGTCATGTTGTCTTCTCCTCTAAGAGATTTTACTGACTGTTCTCCAAGTACCCATCTTATCGCATCTACGACGTTACTTTTACCAGATCCATTAGGTCCAACTATTCCTGATATATTATTATCTAAATCTATTACTATATTGTCTGCAAAAGATTTAAATCCTTGTGCGATTATCTTTTTTAAATACATCACTATCACCTATTAAAATATTATACAAGAAAATGTCTTAAAAGACAAGAAAAAAGAATAGTTATTATTCTTCATCTAATACTGATTTATATACATCTATTAGTTTTTTACCAACTAATTTTACATCTCTTGAAAGAGCTACTTTATATCCCTCTTCAGTTAAATCTTTTAGTTTTCTTTCTAAGATACCTTTTATCTTTGTTTCAAATTCATCTATATCTTTAGCCTTATATACATTTACTCCATCTTCTAACCATCCAGAAAATACTGGTATATCGCGTATTAAGGCTGGAATTTTAGCAGCACACGCTTCCATTATTGGAATACCTTCTGTCTCTTCTAGTGTTGGGAATAAATAAAGATTACATCCACTATAGGCTCCTCTTAATACTTCTGGTTCTACATAACCTGCAAAAAATAAGTTATCTAGTTTTGTATTTACGGCTTTTCTTATTTTAATAGGGCTTGCAGCTAGTGGAGAATATCCAAACCAAATAAATTTATATTGTGGAAGCCTGCGTGCTAGTTCAACAAAATCTAGTATTCCTTTTCTTTCTATATATAAACCTACCCCCATAATAATTTTATCGCTATCACTATAACCAAAATCTTTTCTAAACTTTTTACCTAGTTCAATATTTTTTTCAAAGAATTTAACATCTATACCATTGCTTATATCGGTTATTGGAACATCTATACCATAACTTTCTAGTAAATGTTTAGAATATGGAGTTGGAGTTAGGATATGATCACCTAAACTATAACACTTTATAATCCAGTCTTTAAAAATAGGTGCGATTTGATTAGAAAGTATGAATGAATTTCTAAAATCCTCTTCTGTTGAATGAGCATGATATACAACTTTTTTACCTTCTTTTTTTGCTTTCTTAGCTAGATTAAAAGATTTAGGTCCATAATAGTTAATATGCACAATATCATAATCATCATCAGGATTTTCAGTATATTCAATTCCATTTTCTTCAAGTGCACGCATTTGATGTGTTATTGCTTTTCCAAGTCCAGATTTACTCAACATCTTTTCATTTTCTGTATATAATAAAACTTTCACTTTATCACCGATAATAAGTATATCACAAAAAATCTTAATAAACAACTTTAACTAGTATAACATCTTCGCCTATTTTCTCTATTTGCTCCCATTTTACGACAAATTCTTTTTTACTTGTAAAATAAGATATTATAAATCTATGTTTTTCTACAATTAACCCATCTGTTTTACCATTTTCATCTAAACTTATATCGATTATATTTCCTATATCTTTTCCATCTATTAAATTTATAACTGTTTTATCTTGTAAATCAGAAAGTCTCATACTATCACCATTATATTATATGAGAAAATTGTATTTTTGCCTATTATTTGATATTGTTTTTTATATTATTAAGTGCAGTTTTTTCAAGTCTTGAGATCTGTGCTTGAGATATACCTATTTCGCTTGCTAGTTCCATTTGTGTTTTACCCGTTATATATTTTTCTATTATTATATATTTTTCTTTATCTTTAAGTTTCTCTATTGCTTCTTTTAGAGCTACTCTATCATCAATAGATTTCATTTTATTATTTTTATCTTCTATTTGATCTTCAAGATATATTGTATCTCCACCATCATTATATATTGGTTCAAAAATACTTATAGTATCTTTCATACTGTCTATTGCACTACCCACCTCAAATTCAGGCAAATTTAATTTTTCAGCTATTTCTTTTATTGTAGGCTCTCTATTTAATTTATTTATTAATTCTTCCTTAATGAGCATAGCATGGTATGCGATGTCTTTTATACTACGTGCAACTCTAATACTATTATTATCACGTAAGTATCTTTTAACCTCCCCTAATATCATAGGTACTGCATATGTTGAAAATTTAACATCAAAATTAATATCAAAGTTATCTATTGCTTTTATTAATCCTATGCACCCAACTTGAAATAAATCATCCATATTATCACATCTATTATTATATTTTTTAAGAATACTTAATACTAATTTGAGATTCCCATTTACAAGTTTTTCTTTGGCAAGTAAATCCCCATTATTATACTTTTTAAATAATTCTATCATCTCTTCATTAGTGAGTGCTTTTAAATCCGCAGTATTCACGCCACAAATTTCGACCTTATGACGTGCCATATAAAAATCTCCTTTCACATCTATGATGTAAAAAGAGATTTAATATTATACAATTAATTTAATATATTTAAAATTTATCTAATTCTTTATCTATTTTTTTACCATTTATAAATGATATTATACCTACTATAATTGAAATAAAAATTATTAAAGAAATTATAATTATACCTATTTTTATATATTTTTTATCTATTTTAACTAAATGATTTTCTTCATTTTTTACTTCTGTATTATCTATTTTAGGTTTATCTATTTCTATAGTTTCTTCTTCTTTTTCTTTTTTAGCATTTATAGTATATACATTTTTATCTCCATTTTCTGCTGTTACTTCTATAGTAACTTTATAATTATTACTTTTTAAATCATCTGCACCTATAATTTTATAGGTAGCTTTAGAATCTGATAATTTAATGTCTATCTTAAGTTCATTTACACTATCATCTACTATTATATCATAATCATTTTTACTCTTTAAAAATTCAATTGGATAATTTTCTATAGTAAGTGAATCTAAATAATTAATATTAGATTTTCTAGTACTTACAGTTCTATCTTGTGTAAGAATTTTTTCATAATCTATTTTAGGTTCAGATTTAATAACTATATCATCAGGTTTTTTCTCAGTAATTTTACTAGATTTATATAAAGATAAAGTTTTACTTTTATTTGATATGCCTTCTATTAAAGATACATTATCAATATTTATTTCTTCATCACTAACATTATATAAAGCAACCTCTATATCATTAACTTTAATAGTTGTATCCTTTTTATCGGTATCTACTAAATAAAAGTTTAAAGTTGCAGTATAATTATAACAGAATAAAAATCCATCTGCACATTTATTATTATATGGATCATCCATATTTATTGTACTTAATACATAATATTTACCATCATATGTATATAAATCTGAATCAAATCCTTTAGATGTTATATTATTAAGAACTAAAATACTATCATCAAAATCAATTTGATAATCGAGTGCGAAGATACCTAATGAATCCATTTTTTCTTTATCAATATCAGAAAAATCAATATCAAACGTTAAAGAAAAATACTTTCCTGTAGCAGACATATCTGGTCCACTTATATTGGTATCTTTAATTGATATAGCTTTAATTTTACTTGGTATTAAAAGAAATATAAAAATTAAAGTGCAAATAATACTTTTTTTCATAACTCACATCCTACATCTATTATTAATTATAACATGATATCTTATATTTTTCTATAATATTTTAACTAATTCTATAATGTCCTACTACATTATAATTTTCAAGTACATCTTCTTCATATCTTATTTGATATGGATTTGAATGATGTATTATAAAAGGTATTCCATTTTTATTTCTATTATCAGATACAATAGCAATATGCTTATCAAATATAACTATATCTCCACCCTGCCATTCATCCAACTCATTTATATCAGTTGTAAGTTCTATAGCAGTATTTTTGAAATATACTTTTAAATTTTTTACTCTTCTAAAATCTATATTTTTATCTATAACATCAATATCATAATCCTCTTTATTATTAATTATATCCGAGTTTACAAGTTCCATAAGATCATATCCAGAATTTTTTAATGCGATAGCAACTACATCAGTACATACTCCATATTCATCATTTGAATATCCAGTACTATAATATTTACTTTTGTATTTTGGTTTTGTTTTTACATACTTTTTTGCTTCATTTAGTATATCAGTTTGATCATCTATTCCATCATTATCTTTATCAATACTGCTTATATACGTATCTATATTAAAATCATTATTACTGTATTTTTTATGTTCAATTATATTTAATTTATATAATATAATTGTAGTTATAATTAATAAAACTATTAATATTAAACTTATTATTAATACATGTTTTAACTTCATTTAAAATACTCCCTTTATCACTCCATTTTTATCTATATCCATGTTTAAATATGCAGAATTTTTACCGAGTCCTGGCATAGTCATAATATTACCCATATATACAACTATAAATCCTGCTCCACTAGAAACTTTTATATCTGTTACATTCATATCAAAATCAGTTGGTGCACCAAGTAATTTAGCATCATCTGAAAATGAATACTGAGTTTTAGCTATACATATAGGTAAATTACCTAAATTATTTTTTTCTATTATTTCTATTTTGTTTTTTACTTCACTAGGTATAATAACAGATTTAGCTCTATATATTTCTTTTGCAATCTTATTTATTTTATTTATAACTGAATCATTACAATCGTATAGTGGCTTATAATCTACTTCATTATTACAAATATCTATTATTTTACTTGCTAAAGAGAGTGCACCATTACTACCTAATTTATATGATTCAATAACACTTACAGGTATATTATTTCTAGATACATGACTCTTTATTAAATCTATTTCTCTATCAGTATCTGTTTCAAATTTATTAATACATACAACTATGTTATTACTATATTTTAACATGTTTTCTATATGTCTATCTAGATTTTTAATTCCGATATCTAAAGCATCTAGATTTTCTTTATTGATATTTTCTTTAGATACTTCCCCATTATACTTTAATCCTCTAACAGTAGTATTTATTACTATACAGTTAGGTTTTAAGTTAGCTATTCTACATTTAATATCCAAGAATTTTTCAGCACCTAAATCAGCTCCAAATCCAGCTTCTGTTACGACATAATCACATAATTTTAATCCTAGCTTAGTAGCAATTATAGAGTTACATCCATGAGCTATATTAGCAAAAGGTCCTCCATGTATTATTGCTGGATTATTTTCTAAGGTTTGAACTAAATTAGGTTTTATAGCATCTTTAAGAAGTAATGTAATAGCACCTACACAGTTTAAATCTTTAGCAAATATCATTTTATCGTTTTTATCATATCCTATTAAAATGTTGCCTATACGAGATTTTAAATCTTCTAAATTTTTTGATAAACAAAGTATTGCCATAATTTCGCTAGCAACCGTTATATTGTAGTGATCTAATCTTTCAAGTCCTTTATTATCATATTTTAATACAACATTACGAAGTGCCCTATCATTTAAATCTACACATCTATTAAATACTACTTTTTCTATACCAAGACTATTTCCTTGATATATATGATTATCTATAATCGCACAAAGTAAATTGTTAGCAGATTCTATCGCATGTATATCTCCAGTAAAATGAAGATTTATATCCTCCATAGGTACAACTTGTGAATATCCTCCACCAGTAGCTCCACCTTTTATTCCAAATACAGGTCCTAGTGATGGTTCTCTTAAAACTACTACACTATTTTTACCTAATTTATTTAATGCATCATTAATACCAATACTAACAGTTGTCTTACCTTCTCCAAAAGGAGTAGGATTTATAGATGTAACAAGTATTAATTTACTATTTTCTTTATTTAAAGTATTATTTATATCTAAACTTATTTTTGCTTTATAATTACCATAACACTCTAAATATTTTGAATCTACACCTAGTTTTAAAGCAACAGAATTAATATCTAACATACTACATTCTTGGCTTATCTCTATATCAGTTTTCATGTGTACCTCCTAATTTGTATTTATTATTTTTCTAATAACCAATCTATTATATTTTTATGAATAATACCATTTTGTGAAAAATCAAACTTATCCATTGAAAGTACATATTTTGGATAGTTATCTTCTATTTTGCCATATGCACCAAACTCTCTTTTAACTGCTAATTCATCTACCAAAATATATGCAACTTGAATATATATTTTTTCATCAAACCTAGTTGCGATAAAATCTATTTCTCCGTTTTCTATATTTCCAATTTTTACATTGTACCCTCTAGCAATCAATTCATTATAAATTATATTTTCTAAATAGGCACCAATTTGCTCTTTTTTTCCTTCACTTAGTATATTAGTAAATCCTAAATCAGTTAAATAATATTTATATTTTCCAGTTAATATTTTCTTTCCTCTTATATCATATCTTTCTGCTTTAGATATAAGATTAGCTCTTGTTATATAATCAAGATAGTTATATAAAGTTTCTAATGATACTCCACGTGATTCGCTCATCATATATTTTCTTAAACTTTCTGGTGAAAATGTTTGTGATGGTGTAGTTAGAATATAAGTGACTATTCTATTTAACAAATCCACATCTTTTATATTAAATCTTCTAATTATATCTTTAATAACTATAGAATCGTATATATCATTTAAATATGTCTTTTTAGATTCATCAGTATTTTGCATAAATCTTTGAGGCATTCCTCCCCATTTAATATAGTCTTTAAACACATCATCTATATCTTTTTTATCTGAAATATTTAATAATTCACATACCTCACTAAAAGTAAAAGGAGTCACTTTAAAACTTACATATCTTCCTGCAATATGGGTTGCTAGATCACTAGATAATAAATCACTATTTGAACCTGTTATAAATATTGATGTATTTTTTGTAGCTCTAAGCGAATTGACAACTTTCTCCCACATGTCTACATTTTGGATTTCATCAAAAAATATATAATATTTCTTATCATCTGTAATTTTATCCTTAACATATTTATTTAATTTTTTTGGATCTGTATATTCTTGATAGTCAAAATCTTCAAAATTTATATAAATTATATGTTTTTCATCTATTCCATTATTTTTTAATTCATTAATAATCTGATTTAAAATAACTGATTTACCAGAACGTCTAATACCAACTAACACCTTAATTAAATCTTGATCATAAAAAGGTCTTAATGCATTCAAATATCTCTCACGAATTACCATATTAACTCTTTCCTTTCTATATACATTATAATATTATAATAGAAATTTGTCAATTTATTACTCCATGGAGTAATTTTTTTATGAAAATAGAAATTTTTTACTCCAAACTAAATATCTTAAACTAAAAAAGAAGTATTAAACTTCTATAGTCCTCTTCTTCTTAAGAATGATGGAATTATATCATCTGATGAGTCATCATCTGATGATATTTCTCTTGTATCACCACTTCTAACTGCTGATGCAACTCTATCAGATCTTAAAGATTTATTTTCTTCTTCTTTCTTATCATCATCAAATCCAGTAGCAATTACTGTAACGATTATTTCATCATTTAAATTTTCATTAATAACAGCACCAAATATTGTATTCATATCGGTTTTAGCACCATTTCTAATTTCTTCTGCTGCTTCTTCTACTTCATATAATGTTAAATTATTACCACCAGTTACATTTATAATTGCATCCGTCGCACCATCTATATTAGTTTCAAGTAATGGACTAGATATTGCTTGTCTTGCAGCTTCTACTGCTCTATTTTCTCCAACACCTATACCAATACCTATTAAAGCAGTACCTCTTTTTTCCATAACTGTTTTAACATCTGCAAAGTCTAGGTTGATTAATCCTGCAACAGCTATTAAATCAGATATAGATTGTACTCCTCTTCTAAGTACGTTATCTACTTCTTTAAATGATTCTAAAAGTGGTGTTGACTTATCTATTATATCTCTTAATTTATCATTTGGTATAACAATTAAGGTATCTACATTTTTCTTTAACTCTTCAAGTCCTTCAATTGCTTGTTCCATTCTCTTTTTACCTTCAAATGAGAAAGGTTTAGTTACAATACCAACTGTTAGTGCACCTAATTCTTGTGCGATATTTGCGATAACTGGAGCAGCACCTGTACCAGTTCCTCCACCCATACCACAAGTTACAAATATCATATCTGCACCTGCTAAAGCTTCTTCTAATTCCTTTTTGCTTTCAAGAGCAGCTTCTCTTCCTATTTCAGGTTTTGCTCCTGCTCCTCTTCCACCAGTTAAATTCTCACCGATTTGAATCTTAGTTGGAGCTTTAGAACAATTTAATACTTGCAAATCAGTATTAGCTACTATGAACTCAACGCCCTTTACTCCTGATTCTATCATTCTATTTACGGCATTATTACCGCCACCACCAACACCTATAACTTTTATTTTAGCAACTTGGTCCATTTCTAATCCAAACATAATTTCCTCCTCTATTCGCTAAAGAAAAATCCAAATATCTTTCCTAGCATTGAATCTGATGTACTTATTTTCCTTGAACTAAGCATAGTCATATTAGATGCATCATCATCATTAATCATAGTATAATTTTTATCTTTTAATTTAAGCTTGCTAATAAAATATATTATATTTCCAATACATGCTGAATACCTGTTATCTCTTATACCAAGCATTTTAACATTTCCTATATTGGCACTTTCTCCAAATACATCGTTTACTATGTATTCAAAGCCCTGCATATTACTAGCACCACCCGTTATTATAATATAATCAATTTTCTTACTTGTCAATAGATTTATCTCTTTTTTAGCTTCATTTAGTATTTCTTCAAGTCTTGACATAACTATTTCAGATAATTCAAACTGATTAATTTTAATATATTCATCCGTTACATTTTTAACTTCTATGGTATCATTTACACTAGCATTTTTCTTATGAGCTAAAGCAAATTTTAATTTTAATTTAGTAGCTGTTTTATCATCTAATTTATACATATAAGATATATCGTTATCTATATTTTTTCCACCCATATTTACTATACTACTTTTAACCAAAATACTTTTATTATATAGTGATATATCTGTAATATCACTTCCAATATCTATAATAGCCCCTATTTGGTGTTCAAAGTTTTTATTGTTAAAAGAATATAGATTACCAATATTATTTAGTGATATATCTACAACTTCAATACCCATATTTTCAAGTAGACTTATTACTGAATATACATTTTTTTTAGGTACCGTTACTAAAACCGCACGTGAACTTAATATATCAGCATGCATTCCTTTTGGATTTTTTATAAATGCTCTACTATCTATATTAAAATCAATAGGTAAAACAGTAACCATTTCACGTACATTTGATTCTCTTCCTTTTAAAGATGATTCTAATACATTAATTACATCTTTACTAGTAACACAGTTATCTTCATTATTTATTCTAATGCTACCCTTTATAACTGAATATTCAGCATTAAATGATGGAATAGAAGTAATTACTCTTTTAATTTTTATTCCTAACATATCTTCTACTTCATTAATTGCTCCCCTAATAGATTTTTCAGCTAAAGTGACATCAGTTATTAATCCCTTTTTTATTCCACTAGATTTATATGAAGATGATGCAAGTAAATTTAACTTGTTCTGATATAATTCACAAACTACTATTTTAATAGTATCAGAACCGATATCAAGACTAGTATAAATATGCTTCATCATATCATCTCCTATAATCTACATATAATTATACTATAAAATAAAAAAAAAGTAAAAACTTTTTTAACAAAACAGCAAAAAAGAGTAAATTTTTGATATTTAAAAAATTATTTTAAGCATATCTAAATTTGTTCAAAAAGATTTTATGACTTTTTTATTCTTAAATTTCATAAAATTTATTTTTTTAAATCAATTTAATTTTTTTCTGCTAGTTCCACAGTGTGGAACTATTTAATTACTATCATTAAATTCAGCCTTTTTCAATTCTATTGTTAGGTTATACTCATTCTTCATTTAATAACCAATCAACTATATTGATTTTTGTTATTCCATCATAATCAGCTTCCATATCCATATCATAAGTTATCAAATATTTTGGATAATGGTCACCTGTTTTTTGTAATGATTTTAGTTCTCTTTCTAATACTTTATCATCTCTAACTGTAAGGGCGACTTGAAAATATTTTAAACCATTTCTATTTTCAGCAACAAAATCTACTTCTAAATCGTCAACTTTTCCAACATATACTTTATATCCTCTTCTTAATAATTCAAGATACACTATATTTTCTAATACATGACCCATGTCACTATCAGCTTTTTTTCCTAATAAATAACTTCTTAATCCTGGATCTGCAACATAATATTTATATTCTCTAGCGAGTAAATTTTTACCTTTCACATCAAATCTTTCAGCTTTATATATTAAGAAACTTTCTACGAATGCAGATATATAATTTTCAACCGTATGATTACTTGTAGAAATTCCTTTACTTGTTAATGTATCACTTATTTTTTTTGTAGATATTCTACTACCTATATTATCAAATATAAATTTTAATACACTTTCTAGAATCATCTTATCTGTTATATTATTTCTTGTTATTATATCTTTATAAACTATAGTACTGAATATTCCTTCTAAGTAAATATCTAAACCAATTGGATTATCTTTAAGTATAGGTATATTACCTGGCATACCACCATATTTCATATAATCTAAGAAATATTCATAACGACTTTTAGTTGAGCTATTAAATGCACTTAAATACTCTTTAAATGATAATGGTAATAATTTTATTTCTACATATCTTCCTGATAATAATGTTGCGAGTTCTCCAGATAATAAATAAGCATTTGATCCAGTTATATATACATCAACATTTTTCTTTATGTATAAACTATCTACTGCTTTTTGAAACATAGGAACATTTTGAACTTCATCTAAAAATACATAAAATTGTTTTTTAGAATCTATTTTTTTATTTACATAATCATATAATTCCTTATAACTTTCAAAATTATAAGCAGCATCCTCAAGATTTATATTTATTATTTGATTATCTTTTATTCCATTTTCTTTTAAATAATTTATAAATAATTCAAATAATGTAGACTTACCACATCTTCTTATTCCAGTAACAACTTTGATTAAATCTTTATCTTTAAACATTTTTAATTGTTCGAGATATTCTGTTCTTTCTATCATAGTTTTCACCTCTTTTATAAGTATATATTAAACTTTATATAAAGTCAAGTTTTGGAAAAAAATTTCCAAAACTATCAAAAAACGACAAGTTTTGGAAGTGAATACTACTTTATGATTTTATTGTTTTATTCGTATTGTTTTATCACATCTATTACCAAAAGCATCTATAAATTTATCATCTTTAAATATTTTAACTATCTCACAACTATTTGAACACCCATGACATTCAAATCCTTTTGTTTCAAATTTTATATCATTAATATCTAAATTAAAATCTAGATTACTGTTATCTTTAGCTGATAGTATTGCAACCCCAATAGCTCCCATTAAATGACTATTATCATCTACTATAACTTTTGTATTTAATACTTCATTAAAATATTTAACTACCCCTTTATTTTTACTTACTCCACCTTGAAATACAATAGGTTCTCTTATCTTTTTACCTTTTCCAACATTGTTTAAATAATTCAAAACTATACTTTTACAAAGGCCAGCTACAATATCTTCTTTTTTATATCCTAACTGTGCCTTATGAATTAAATCTGACTCAGCAAATACTGTACATCTTGCAGCTATTTTAACAGGATTTTTACTATTTAGTGCCATATCTCCAAAATCATTAATATCTACGCCAATTCTTTTGGATTGACTAGATAAAAATGATCCAGTACCTGCTGCACATAATGTATTCATAGCGTAATCTGTTATTATTCCATTGTTAATTATAATTATTTTAGAATCTTGCCCACCTATTTCTAATATAGTTTTACAATCAGGATAATAATTTAATGTTCCAATAGCATGAGCAATTATTTCATTCTTTACTATATTTGCACCTAACATAAGTCCTATTAATTTTCTCGCACTTCCTGTTGTACCTATACCACTTAGTTTATAACCATCTGGTACTTTTAATGTAGGAATAAGTCTTTTTACTGCTTCTATAGGACTACCTTCTGTCCAAATATAATTAGATGATAATATATTATAATTAGAATCAATTATTACTCCTTTTGTAGAAATAGATCCTATATCTACTCCTAAATAACATTTATCCATTATTTTTCCTCATTTCAATCATATCATAAAATGCTTCTAATCTAGTTTCCATACCTACTTTAGAAGTATTAGAGTCCATACTCATGAAAAGTACTGGCATATCATTTTCTTCACACATTTTATTTATAATACCCATAGATCCTATCTCTGGTGTACAAAAACTAGATTTTATATGTATTATTCCATCATACTTATTATCTATTAAATACTTAGTATAATAAATATTATCAAGTGCATCTGCACCCATTTTATATTTAACATTATTTAATTTCTTTAAATATTTTTTACTTTTCTTACCCTTTTCAAATAATAAATATGTAACATTAGTAAATCTTTTTACTTCAACATTAAATTTATATAATGCATCTTCTATATTGTAATTCGCAAACGGTTCCATAAGTGTATATAATTCTCCTATTACTCCTATTTTTATTCTTTTATCAATTTTTTTTAATTTAATATTTTTGATTCTTTTTTTATATTTTTTATATCTTAAATATAAACTTATTAATCCTTTATTATTTAAATAAGAGTTTAACATATCATTAAATTCTTTATCAAAACATCCATCTACTTCTTCAAATCCTTTATTCCCTCTTATATAATCTTCTATTTTATCTATATATTTAACCATATTTTTAGTAATGATAAAATGATAAATACTTTTTATTTTTTTTAATTTAGGATTAATTTTTTTTAATGTATTATATATTTTAAATATATCAGCATATCCTTTACTTACTAAATTATAATACTCAAAATCATATCCTAAATCTTTTAATATTTTTTCTTGTAGTTCACTATAGTAACCATACCTACAACCACCACCCATTTGTATTAAGGTGTTTGCCCCCATATCTAAACATTCTATATATGTACCTAGTGTATATTTAAATGGCATACAAACAAAATCTGGACTATTTTTACTACCGAGTTCTATTGTTTTACTAGTTATTTTAGGTGCATCCATCACTTTACAATCACTTATTTTAGATAGTAAATATTTAGCTGGAACATGATAGTTACCCATAAGTGGAAAAGCTATTACTCTATCCATAGTATCACCAATTTAATTATATTAGGTATAGTAATTTTTATGAGTTGATTATATCTACAAAACTCTCTATTCTAGTTTCTATTCCACCACTACTTTCAACATCATCTATTATTAAATTAATATATGGTTTATCTAATTTTCTAATAACTAATTCATTTACTAAACTATCAAGTCCACATGGAAAACTAGATATAAATATTATTCCATCTATCTTATCTTTGCATTTTACAATACTACCTATATTATCTTTACTATATTTCCAATATAGTTCTTTTGAATAATATTTAAATTCATCATTAGTATCAAATAAATCACTATATATTATTTCTATATCTAAATCAGTTAACATTTTTATAACTTGTTTACCTATTAATTCATCATATAAATTATAAGGATGACCTACTAATAATATTTTCTTTTTATTACTATTTAATTTTTCTATATTTTCTTTTATTTTACTTTCTCTTATACTTTTTTCTTTTTCTTTCGCATAAATATATGCTTTTTTCATTTTACCTTTATCTATACCAAGTAAAGAAGATATTTTAAATAATCCTGATAATTCTGTTTCATTATTTCTTAAATTTATATTATAATTTAATATTTTAGTATCAATTAAATTATTTATTATATCGTAACTAGATAAAAAATTAGTACAAGTTTGATTATCTAACCCATAATTATCTATTCTAGGTATTAATATATAATCACATTTATCTTTTAAATAGAAAACATGTCCTATATAATTTTTCATAGATAAACACATTTCATCTACACTATTATTTATGCCTAAATCTAGTATTTCTCTAGTTGTTTTTGGACTTACTATAATATCTATATCAAGAAAATCAAAAAAATTAATCCATAAATCTTTAAAGTAATAATAATATAAACTTCTTGGAATACCTATCTTCATATAATCACCAGTTAAGTTTATGAAGATATAAATTAAATTATAATAAAAAAACTGATTATTTAAGTTTAATCAGTCTGAATTATAATTTTTATATAGATACGAGAACAACGCGGAAAGAGTTGTTGGGAAAGGCTCCCCCTGCAACGGAGCTGAAGCAGAACACCCCGGCACCAGCCCCAACGTCGTAGTAGCCACCGCGCCTGAACCAAGGATAGGACGAACTAACGAAAGATGCAGAGTCGCTATACCAGCCACTCGTTTCGCTTAAGGCATGTCCATAACATACTCCTCCGCTACATGCATTTGTTGCGGAACCAGACGTATACTTGTCATAATATTTTGCATCTGGCATATCTGTA
>CANROP010000002.1 GCA_947632265.1 uncultured Bacilli bacterium | reverse complement strand
TATTTTACTTTTACTTCTAAATCCATAAGTTCAAATTCCCATTGTAAAAAAGTCTCTAAATCTTTTAAAGTTTTTACGGATGTATTTCTATTATCTACTCTTAACTCTATATCGTTTGTTTGTAATATTGGTATGTTACATTTAAATAAATATTTAAGTAAATTTTTAACAAAAAAATTATAAGCAACATTTTCTGAAGCTCCAAATTTAGATAAATTATCTTTATCAATCACGATTGCTATTGGAACAACTCCTGATAGATTATATATTTCATTTAAGAATAATGCTTGTTGACTATCATTAATTTTTGAAGATTTTAACTCAATTTTTTGATTAATGGGAATATTTTTTCTTGCTTTTACAATTTCTTCAATTCTTTTATGTGCAGAAGTGACTTTATGGAGTTCTCGTGTCATAAATCCAGCGATAACAAAATAACGTTCGTTTTTTAAATGCATTGCTCCTGATTCATCTAGTACAATGTATGTTTTCATGTTTGTTCTCCCTTCATTTTCAAAAATTTTAATATTAAAAATTACCACTATAACTATATACTACCATAATTCTTTTCAAATTTAAATTATCATATTAAATATATCAGTTTTTTATTCAAAAAACTTTTCCATAATTTTCTCTTAATTCTTTTAATTTTGGTTTTAAATAATAGCTCTTTTTATTTAATATCCCTAACTTTATTCTTTAATGATATTTCTATATCTTTTTTTATGCTTTTTTCTTTTAAAGATTCTCTTTTGTCATAGTTTTTCTTACCCTTACCAATTCCAAGTAATATTTTAGCTTTATTCCCTTTAAAATATAACTTTATAGGTACTAATGTATATCCACTTATTTCTATCTTATCTCTTAACTTTAAAATTTCTTTTTTATTTAATAATAATTTTCTAGTTCTTCTCTCATCATGATTAAAAACACTAGCATCCTTATATTTAGCTATATACATATTAAGTAAAAAGACTTCATTATTTTTTACTACTGCATAACAATCTTTTAAATTAGCAAGCCCCGCTCTTATAGATTTTATTTCAGTACCTTTTAAAACTATTCCACATTCTATTTCTTCTTCAATAAAATAATCAAATGTCGCTTTTTTATTTTTTATTTCAATCATAAACTACCTCGCTTGTTACAATATTCATGTATTCTTTTTCTATTTCTTTATAATTTTTAAGTATATCGTCATTTAAATTTTCAAACGGTATAACTTTATAGTTCTTATAATTAGCAGTTGAATATGTATATAAAAGTTTATAATCTAAATTTTCAAAACTTACTTTTTCATCTTCAACTACTATATCCATTCCTACCATAAGTCCTATTATTTTAGCTAGCCCTAAAGGTCTTTGACCTGATATAAAGTTACCTAATGAATATATTACTAAAGTATCTCCTACATAACTAACAGGCATTATTACATGTGGATGTGAACCTATTATTAAATTAACTCCTAAACTAGATAAATATTGTGCTTCTTCTTTTTGAGTTTTAGTTGGAATGTGAGTATATTCTTTTCCCCAGTGCATTGAAACTATTATAACATCTACTTTATCTCTTATACTTTCTATATCAATTTTTGCTTGTTCGTTAGAGTAAACATTTACTAAATATTCTTTACCACTAGGTACTTTTATACCATTAGTTCCATCTGTATAAGCAAGAAATGCATATTTTATACCGTTCATTTCATATATTTTTATATTATTTCTATCTTCTTGTGAATCAGACTGACCATTAACAACTACATTTTTATCTCTCCAAAAATTTACAGAATAAAGAATTCCTTTTTCTCCTTTATCTAATGTATGATTATTAGCTAAACTTACTACATTAAAACCTAAATCGATTAAATTAAGGGCAATTTCATCAGGAGAATTAAATGTTGGATAATGTGATACACCTAAATTCTTTCCACCTATTATAGTTTCTTGATTATAATATTTTAAATCATAATTTTCTATTAGCGGTTTTATATCTGTAAACATATAAGAAAAATCATAATTACCATTACCTATATAAGCATCTTGATAAACTGCTCCATGTATTAATGCATCTCCGACTGCTACTAACGACATACTTTTTTTAGTTACTTTTTCTTGATAATCATTATATTCAGGTAATTCTTCATATTCTACATTTTTATTCTTATTATTTATAACTATAAGATAAGTAGATGTTGATATTGATAGTAGTATTACTAAAATTTCAAATAAAACAATTATCTTTTTCATATTAATTACCATCTACAATAGCCATATATTCTTTCTTTATATTTTCATAGTTAGTAAGTAAATCATTATTTAGTTGTGAGAAAGGAATTACCTCAAAATTAGTACTATTTTCCGCATAAGATAATATTAATTCTTTATATAAGTTTTCAAATCTTACCTTACCGTTATCTACTACTATATCCATTCCTACCATAAGACCTATACCAGGATTTAATCCTATAGATAATTGATTTGAAATAAAATTACCTAATGAATATATTACTAAAGTATCTCCTACATAACTTACTGGTTGAACTACATGAGGATGATGTCCTATTATTAAATTAACTCCTAAACTAGATAAATAATTAGCTATTTCTTTCTCACTATCTGTAGGAGTATTTGTATATTCACTTCCCCAGTGCATTGAAACTATTATAACATCTACTTTATCTTTTATGCTTTCTATATCTTTTTTAACTTTAGTATCTGTATACATATTAACTAAATAACTTTCAGGTAAAGTATTATTATTTAAACTTGTAGTATAAGCTAAAAATGCATACTTAATTCCATTTTCCTCATATACTTTTATATTATCTCTTTCATCACTACTTAAATATGATCCCGCTGTAATAACATCTTTAGATTTCCAATAATTATCTGAATATTTAATTGCAGTAACTCCCTTATCCATAGCATGATTGTTTGCTAGACTAATTAGATTAAATCCAAGCCTTACTATTTCATCCCCTATTTCATCAGGAGAATTAAAACTAGGATATCCACTATATCCTAAGGAACTTCCACCTATTATTGATTCTTGATTACAAAATCTTAAATCATATTTTTTTAATATTGGTTCTATCCTTTTAAACATTCCACTAAAATCATATGTACCATTTTTATATGCATCTTTATATACACTTTCATGTATTAAAACATCTCCTACAGCTATCAAAGACATTTTTTTAGTGGTATTTTTATCTTCTTTTTTATTATTTTCAAATCCACTATTAGAACTATTTTGAATATTTCTATTATTATTTTTTGAATTTACTACCATGGCACTACCTAATATTACAGCAATAATTAAAAGTAAAATAATGTAAACCGACTTCTTTAATTTTCTTCTTCGCTTTAGTTTAGCCATTTTATCACCAATATAATTATAAAACAAAAAAGAGATAAAGTCTATCTCTTTATAACAAAGTCGATTGTATGATTATTTTTACTAGCACCCGTTACTATTACATTTACTTTATCTCCTAATCTATAACCTCTTTTATTTTTATTTCCAATAAGTGAAAATGTAGATTCATCATAAGTGTAATAATCATCTTTTAAATCTTCTATTTTAACTAATCCTTCTATTTTATTTGGAAGTTCTATAAAAAGTCCAAAACTCATAACACTAGATATTATTCCACGAAATTCTTCTCCTATATGTTTTTCCATATATTCAGCCATTTTCATGTCGTCTACTTCTCTTTCACATTCAACGGATGCTCGCTCTTTCATAGAAGAATGTTCAGCTAATGGCTCTAACTTTTGTTCCCAATGTTTTATTGTATCTACTGATAAATCTTTATTAAATAAATAAGTTCTAAGTAATCTATGAACAGTAGTATCTGGATATCTTCTAATTGGAGAAGTGAAATGTGTATAACACTTACTAGCTAATCCAAAATGCCCTATATTATTTTTATCATAAACTGCTTTCTGCATACTTCTTAAAAGTAATGTAGATATTATACTATATTCATCAACGCCTTTTAATTCATTTAATAATTGCTGCATACTTTTAGGTGTTATCTTATTCATTTTATGAACACTATGTCCAAGAACACTTACAAAGTTCAAGAAATTGTTTATTTTTTCTTCACTTGGTTCTCCATGAACACGATATATAAATGGATATTCCATATAATTTATATGAGTAGCTACAGTTTCATTTGCAGCAATCATGAAGTCTTCAATTAAATTTTCTCCAGTACCTCTTTCTCTTAATTTAACGTCTATAGCTTCTCCATTTTCATTAGTTATAATCTTAGGTTCATCTATTTCAAAATCGATATAACCTTTCGCAACTTTATTTTTTCTTAGTATATCCGCAAGTTCACTCATAAGTTTAAGTTTATCTACAAATGGTTCATAACCACTAGGAATTACATTATCTTCAAGTATACTGTTAACCTTTTTATAAGTCATTTGGATTTTAGAATTTATAACACTTTCAAATATATCGTAATTTATTACATCACCAGTATTATCTATTTCCATAACACAACTTATCGCAAGCCTATCTACATTAGGATTTAACGAACAAATTCCATTTGATAATTCATGTGGAAGCATAGGTATTACTGTGTTTGCTAAATAAACACTAGTACCTCTTTCATATGCTTCTAAATCTAGAGGAGATCCTTCTTTTACATAGTAACTAACATCAGCTATATGAACACCTAACTTATAATTTCCATTATCAAGTTTTTCTATAGATATGGCATCGTCTATATCTTTAGTATCATCCCCATCGATTGTAAATATTATTTCATCTCTTAAATCTGTTCTACCTTCATATTCTGATTCTAATACATGATCTGGAATACTTTTTAATTGTTCAAGCACTTCATCACTAAAGGTATCATCTATATCATATTTAGCTGCAATACTTAATATATCTACACCAGGATCATCTTTGTGACCTAATATTTTTACAATAGCTCCTTTATAAGTTAAATTATCTACTTTATTAAGTAATCTAACAACTACTTTATGTCCTGTTACTGCTCCTAATGTTAAATTATCATCAACAATTATATTTAAATTTATTTTTTTATCATCTAAATCAATTCTACATTTATTACCCTTAAAATATACAGTTCCAACAAATTGTTTTAATTTTCTTTCTATTATTTTTAATATACGTCCTTCTAATTTTAAATTTTTCTTAGATGTTATCTCTACTATAACTTCATCATTGTTTATAGCTCCATTTAAATTTTCACTTGCAACGAAAACATCTTCATCGCCCTCTATATCAACAAATCCATATCCTTTTTTAGTTGTAAGTAATTTACCTACTTTTAAATTACTATTATCAAATAACATATATTTATCTTTTTTAGTCCTATATATTTTATACTCTTCTTCTAATGTATTTAAAACCTTTAATAACTCTTTTAATTCTTCAACAGTATTAAATCCTAATTGATCCTCTATTTCATGTACGGATAATGCATTACCAGATTTATCTAATATTTCTAAAATTTTATCTTCCATATCTAGCCTCCATACATATATTATAATTTATTTTGAGGTATTGTTTCAATATTTTTTATATAAAATTAAGAAAAAGTGTAAAGAAAAGGACTATAATTTTATAATCCTATCTTTCCTAATAAATCTACTGCACATTCATCATTTATAAATCCTGCTTTATCTAATATGAATTCTATTATAAATGGTACTATAAATATTAAAGCTGCAGCTATTAATCTTTTTATAAATCTTCCTTGTGCCTTCTTCATCTCATCATCTTTATCTGAAGCTATTGCTTTTATGAAGTCAACTATACCAAATACTATTACTATTACTGGTATTATATATTTTATTACACGTATTATATTTTTTATCCATGCAAGCAAAGTATCTGAAAATCCGCATCCACCTATACCAGAATTTCCCATCTGTCTATTCCAGGCTTTTACATCACTTTGAAGCTCTAAGCATCTTTTAACACATGGATCTGTAGAATTAACAAAACTCATCATTTGACTACACACATTTTTAAAATGATCTACATTTTTATTATATTCATTTTTATATGTAAGTTTTTCTTCTTGATTGGTTGAAGCAATATAGCTTTCGACATTTTCTTCAATTTCATCATGATATTTTGAATATAATTCACATGAATCGTGTACTTTATCTTCCTCATCTGTATCGCTTACATTATACTGAAAGCACTCTCGCTCTATAGAGGTAAATAATTTGTTGTCAATAAGCGATGAACTTGTATACACTTTTGCAAGTGTTATATTGGTCCCTGCTGAAGCTAAGGTCTCTATGGTACAAACAGTTAGATTAGCCCAAAATTTGTCACTATTATTCATTACTTCGTCAGATTCAAATGTATATAAATTAATTTCTCTTAAAGATGTAGAGGCTTTTTCCCCATCAATACCATGTAATTTAAATTTGTTAATTGTACACTTGTATTTTCTCTCACCATCTTCTTGAACTATTGAACAATTATCCTTATCTAAATCAATATAAAAATCTTTGTAAGTATATGTCTTTGTCTTAGCAATTACATCAGTGCTTAGAATTAAAAAAATTGTAATAAAACTTAATACATAAAGCATTTTTTTCATCTGTATCACCAATTTAATTATACAATAAAATAAAGTTTATGTAAACATTTTAAAAGGATTATAAACCTATAATCCTATCTTTCCTAAATCTACTGCACATTCATCATTTATAAATCCTGCTTTATCTAATACAAATTCTATTATAAATGGTACTATAAATACTAAAGCTGCAGCTATTAATCTTTTTATAAATCTTCCTTGTGCCTTCTTCATCTCATCATCTTTATCTGAAGCAATTGCTTTTATAAAATCAACTATACCAAATACTATTACTATTACTGGTATTATATATTTTATTACACGTATTATGTTTTTTATCCATGCAAGCAAAGTATCTGAAAATCCGCATGAATTAGTATTTTTTTTCAAAATACCAATAGTTTCAAGGTCATTATTTAATCCATTACAACTATTAAAGCAAACATCATCATAATCTACGTACTGCATTATATTTCCACACATTCCTCTTAACTGGTCAACTTTTTTATTTACATCGTTTAAATAAGATACTTGATTTGTTTTAATATATTTTGTATATTTATCCGCTATATCTTGTTTAAGTTTATTATATGTAGGACATGAACCTTCATAATCAGAATTACAAGCATCTCCTCCAGTACATATATCTTTAGTTGGAGAAGAACAACTAACATCTAAATCGTCAGGATAAATATTATATGTATAAGTTCCTGTGCCTAACCCCTCTACATAACAAGAATGTACAACAGGACATATGTTTTTTTCTAAATGATTAAAATTCTCTAATGATTCATCTGAAATTTTATATATGAATAAATCAGTATTTTTAGAAGTAATGCCAACGAAAGACCAATCTTCCTTATTAAATTTAAGTTTAAATCCAGAATATTCACATTCGCTAACCAATTTATCTTCAGCACTTACAACATCTGTAAAAATTAAAAATGATATAGCTATTAATAAGCAATATATAGTCTTTTTCATTTAAATCACCAATTTAATTATACAATAAAAGAAAATTTATGTAAATATTTTGGTTTAATTACACCATTTCTTCAAAGCTTTTTATTAATAATTTTTTATTTTCTTTATGCTCAAACCAATAACACACACTTACGATTATAGTACCTAAAATAGCTACAATTATATCATTCATAGTATCAGTTACTCCAGTAAGTTTTACTTTTTGTGGATCGACATTTAAATATACACTAGCTAAATATTCAAATACTTCCCATAATGTTGCGATAGAAATAGAAAAACATATTATAAATAATACTTTTATAAATAAATTATTTTTATCTTTTGTTTTTACTAGTATATAGATTGCTACAAAAGAACTAAGTATTCCAGATAAAAAATGAGAAAACTTATCAAACCAATATATATGATTATATAATTCACATATAACTCCTAGAAAATGAGCAATAAAAACAAAAACTATATAAACAAAATTTAATCCATCACTTATATTTAATTTAAATATTTTATTAATTATATAAAGTGCTGATATTGTAAATACTATAGATATATCTTTTAATACAAGCACTATATTATTATCTTTTGTAAATACAAAATACAAAGTACCTAATACTGCAGTTAATACTATTAAAATGTTAATCTTTTTTATCATCTATTTCCTCCATATTAACTTGATTTATACTATTAAATCTCTTAGTTATTTTATCAGTTGTTGTATGAATATCTCTAACATCTTTACTTACAGTTTCTATACTTCTATATAATTTATCCCATCTATCTTTATATCTTTTAAATTCTTCATCTAAAAGTCTAAGTTCATTATGTATTACTTTAGCATACTTATCTCTTTCAATATTTTTTATTATAACTTGTATAGTAGTAAGTGTACTAATAAGTGTTGTAGGACTTGTTATCCATACTCTTTTTTTATATGAATACTCAAGTATATCTGTACTATATGCATTAACATAAGCAAATATTGCTTCAGCAGGTAAAAATAGTATTGCTTGATCACTAGTCACACCTGGTATTATATATTTACTACTTATCGCATCTATATGTTTTTTCATATCTATTTTAAACATTTTTTCTGCTTGATTTCTATCTTCTTTACTCGAATTTTTGTCTACCATTATTTGATAGTGTTCTAATGGAAATTTAGAATCTATAGCTATGCATCCAAGTGGTTCTGGAGCAAATAAAACTGCATCTGCAATTGTACCATTATTAAATGTATACTGCATTTTATAAATCTTATCATTATTTTCTCCAAATACATTTGACAATATATGAGCTAAATTCACTTCTCCAAATATTCCTCTTGCTTTTTTATCAGTTAAAACACCTTGAAGTGAAATTATATCATTAGATAATGTATCTATTTTCTTTTGAGCTTCATCTATTTTAGAAAGTCTTTCAAGAACATTAGTAAATGTTTTATTTGTTTTTTCAAAATTTTCATCTAGTCTTTCATTAACTTTTTCATTTATCAATCTTAATCTATTATCTAGTTTATCAGTCTGTAGATTAAAATCATCAGTTAAGCTCCTTGAAAAGTCATTTTTAAAATCTCCTATTTCTTTAATAATATCTATTTCTAATTTACCAATTTTATCATTAATATCTTTACTTTCATTTTTCTTCATCAATAATACAACTAAAATAACAAGTATTAATATTAATAAAATAAGCATTATATATTCCATAGCATCACCTATATAATTATAACATGAAAAAATTATATAAAGAAAAGAAACTTTAAAATTTTCTAAAGTTTCTTATAAATATATAGAAGGTTTATTCACTTAAGACCCATGCCTCATATCCTCCAGATACATTTACTACATTATAACCATTTCTCTTTAGGATTTGACATAATCTTCTACTTTGTATTCCTTTCTGACAATAGATATAATATCTTTCATAAGGATTTAAATATTTACCAGGATTTATTAATAATTGTTCCATAGGAATATTTCTAGCATTCATAATATGATTATCATTATACTTTTCTAATCCTCTTATATCTATTAAATTAACATTACCAAGTCTTTTTAAATCAGTTACAGAAATACTCTCGATCATATAACCACCCTAATACATTATATGAAGTAGTATATATTTTATAAAGTGAAATAGTTTATATACTTTTGTGTATATAAAATTTCATTTATTTGGAAAAAAATATTAGAATCAAGTATTACAAAATGTTAAACATTTTAAAAACTGTAATGAACTCCATATTCTTTAGAAAGTTTATCATTCCGATTTTATCAAAAAAGTAAGATGATTTTTTAATTATCTTACTTTTATTTCTATTCATCACTGAAGAAATCATCAAAGAATTGATCATCAGTTATTCCGTTGTTATTCTTTTTTTGTTCTTCATATATCTTTGTTTCATCTACTACATCAGTAGTTTTTTCATCCTTTACCTCATCAACAAAACTATTTTCTGATTCAGCTTTTAATTTTTCTTGTCTTTCTTCCTCTTCTAATTCTGCAATTTTAGCATCTATTCTTTTAACTAAATCATCTACATTAAATCCATTATCAGGTTCTGGCTCTTTAGTAGGTCTACCAAATCCAAATGGCATTGGTTCTATCCGAGGTGGTGTTTGTGGTATTGCACCCATATTTAACATATTATTTATTCTATCTTCTCTTTTTTTGTTTACGAAAGCTTTTAAGTCAAAAACTTTAACTGCTGTCATTTCTCTTTTTGGATATGATGCTTTAGGGAAATTATGACCCCAATTCATTTGAAAATTAGGAGTTAATTTAGTTTTAAATGGCATTGTTCTAAGTCTTAATATTATTGTTTCCCATTGCTTTAATCTTTGAAGATCACTAACTGTTACAAGCGGTGTAGATGAAGTTTTCTCTTTTTCCTTTGACTTTACTTCTCCACACATTTTACTTATTTCTTCAAGAGCTGAAAGTTCAGTACTTATTAAATATATTATATTACCACAGTTACCTTTTATTGTATCTGCATTCTCTTTACCATATACTTCATTTAATTGAGCAAAGTTTTGAATTATAAATGTAAATCTCATATTTCTTGAACGAGCTGCTGTTACCATTGTTGTAACATCTTTTAGTGGAGGCATATTAGCAAACTCATCAAGTATAAAGTTTGTCCTATAAGGAAGTTTTCCACCTGATTCTTGAGCAACAGAAATTAAAGTTTCATAACACTGTTTCAAGAATATTGTAACAAGTGAATGATATGTAGTCTTTTCATCTTGTATAACTATAAATACTGCTGTCTTCTTTCTACCTATATCCCTCATATCAAAATCGTTATTAGATAACATCTCTGATAAATTAGCACGTGAAGCAAATAATTGTATTTTTTGTTTAAATACTGATAATATACTACCTTTTGTTTCACTAGGTGCCATAAGTGTTGAAGATGCTTTAGTATAAGCAGTACCTGCTGGATCTTTATCACTAAAATAATCTTTAATATATGTTGTATTCGCAATCTTTTCTTCTCCAACAGTAGTCATTAAACTTATACTGTTTAAATTTATCTCACTTGGATCTGCATCTTCAAAAAGTGCACATGCAAGTCCAGCAAAATAATCTGCTGAAGTATTTTCCCAGAAAGGATCTTGTCCTTTTGCTTGAGGATCATGAATTATATTAGCTGCTAAATCTTCAAGTAACTCTATAGATTTATCTATATCGCCATTTTTATAAAGTGAATATGGTAAACTCATAGGATTCCATGCATTACCTTGTTGTGGATCACGGAAATTTAATAAAACTATGTTATACCCTAAACTTTTTAAATAATTAGAAGTGTTTTCATATATTTCACCTTTTGGGTCTGTAATAATCATAGACTCATCATGTTTAGCTAGTAAATTTACTGAAGGTAATACTGTAGTTTGTGTTTTACCACTACCTGTAGAACCTATAACTAAATTGTGATATCCTCCATTATCTACCCACACCTTTTTAGGATTCATTATTAATGGAATACCAGCAGCATCTGCTTTAGGAGATAATGGATCAACTTCTCTTACATCTAATCCTTCTTGTATTTCTTTATCTTTAGCCCATCTAGAATAATTTTTTTCTTTCTTTTCACCTACTGTAAATCCTATTCCTTTTTCATCTTCTTTTTCAAATATTAATGATTTAACTCCAGCAAATATAGCTACCATACCAGCAACAAATAAAAGCAAAGTTATAGCTAAATTCTCAGGTAGGAATGCTAGAAACAAATTAATAGTAAATTCTTTATCATTTAAGAAATTAGAAACATTAACTACAGCTAAAGCAATAACAAATAACCAAATTATTGAAAAAATAACAAATATTTTAAAATCTTTACCATCAGCTCTAAATTTTAATTTCATTTAATCACCTTATTTCAACTGTATAGTCATCTAAGAAAACACTGTATTGCATTACACCATTTGTCTTAAATGCATAGAAATTGTTATTATTATCATATACTCCAAATATTATATATTTACCAGTATCTTTTTTATAATACTTACTAATTGTTCGTGAAGAAAGTTCAAGTGAATTAACATATTCTTTATATGCATCTAAACTACCAAATTTTTTATTTCTATATTCTTCATCTAACAAATTATAAGACTCATCAACATCTAAATTCATATTATATATATAATCATTAAGATATATTCTTGCCATATCTTCATCAGAAACATATGTAGATATATATTCGTTTACTTCATAATCTTTTAAGTACTCTTCATATTCTAGGGAATCATCACGAGTTAAATATCTTATTAGAAAATAAAGTAAAGTTATAACTAAGACTATTATGATTATTATAAATAATTTCTTTTTATTATCATCTTTAATCATAACACACCATCCTTAAATATATCACCAGTATATGGTTCTATAGAAAATGTATGGTTTGATGAATCAAGATAAACAATAAAATATTCATCAATTGATTCTATATCATCTATAGAAGTATCTTCTTTAAACGTATTTGTTTCTATAGAACCATATACATAATATTTTGTTATATTTTTATTAACTTTTTCATAATACATTTTTTTAGATTTAAATAGAGAATTTTCTTTTACTTTATTAAAGAGTGATATAACATTAGATTCATCAATATTATTTTCTTTTTTATATTTACTATATAATATTTTAATTAATGAATCTTTTTCCTCTGATGATACATATGTCATTAATCTATATAAACAAGAATTAACAGTATAAAAATCACTATAATTTGTAACAATATTTATTTCATTCTTTTTATTATCTTTATTTCTATTTAATAGATATGTACCTACTACAACTAGAACCGTTACAATCAATAAGATAATTATTACTTTTTTAGAATTATCTTTCAAATTTATCACCTATCCATTATAAACATATTGTCCAATATGGAACAAAGTCCATTCTGAATTTCTCCTTCTAGTAAGACCTACTTCAAACTTAGTTCCTACCATTACATTTCTAAAAAACCATGCATTATAAAACTCTTCTGTATTTCCATATCTCTTATATGCATCTACAAAGCCGTTTATATTTCCACAATTATACATCTGTGAAATTAAAGCTTGTATTTGATTTTCAGCTAATGTTATCGAGTTATTAGATAAAACATTTTCTATATATGTTCTTTTTTCATTTACAATCTCTGATTCTATTCTATCAACTGTGTTAATGGGTATCTTGCTTCCTACTGGATAATTATCAACATTAATTCCATATTCTAAAAATTTGGAAACATTATTTTCAAGAGTTACTCCACCACCAACGGTTCTAACTCCATCACCTATATCTTCAACGATATAATAATTACCATCTATTTTAGTATGTCCTTCCCAACCATTTAACCAAGAAAGAAAATCTCCTTCTGCTATAGAACGTCTAGGTTCATCTGGTGAGACATAGTTTAATGGATCTACAGTAGCTGATGAAATATTTTGGCCTTCTCTAACCATGAAATGTAAGTGGGCACCTGTTGAATTTCCACTACTTCCCATCTTTCCTATAACTTGTCCTTGTTCTACACTATCTCCTGCTTTAACAAGGATAGAGCCTTCATACATATGACCATATATTGTATAATTACCATCACTATGTTGTATTACAACATAA
Source organism: uncultured Bacilli bacterium (assembly GCA_947632265.1). Taxonomy (GTDB): domain Bacteria; phylum Bacillota_I; class Bacilli_A; order RF39; family UBA660; genus UMGS1613. The sequence continues at coordinate 23,323 of CANROP010000002.1, read as the reverse complement.
TTTCCTAATCCTCCTCCACAACTAGACTGAGATGATCCTGATGGACAATCATTTTTTACATTAGCTGTTGGATACACAACTATTCCTTCACGTGCAGCTATTATATTTACAGAATTAAGTCCACTACCACCAGCAATATCTAATCCTGAGTGATATGTAGTTTTACCGCTTCCAAATGGATCTTTTCTATATCCGAAAGGAGAAGTAATACGAACAGTCTCTGGATCTCCTTTAGCAAATATTTTCCCATTTATTTCTGTTGTTTCACTACTTCCTATAGGCCACCAATACGAAGTAGAATTTGCATCATAAATTGTAACATCATCTGTATATCCACCAGCTAAATCTTCATATTGTTCTTTAGCATCGTATATTTCTTCAATCATATCATTAATCGCACTACTATTTTCAGGATTTTGAAATTCGTATGCATTTACAATATTTATATCAAAGTAAAATAATGTTATCAATATAACAAACAATTTTATTACTTTTTTTAACATTATCTCACCCCACTATATATTGTTTTTATTTTTTATTTTATTATATATAACTACAAAAGCTATACCTATTATAACTATAATTCCTACTATTAACATAATAGTTTTTAAAGAAAGTGAATTATCAACAATAGACTCATAATAAGAAATCTGTATTTGTTTATTTCCTTCTTTTGTTATATTCCATATATAACTACCATCTTCCATACTATCTGCATTAGTTGATATTACCTTATGATTAGTTTTAAGTATTACTTTTATCTTATCTAAATTTTCATAATACTCATAACATCCAAAATCAGTACCAGTATCTACAGTTACTATATCATCGTTAATATTAACTTTATAATTAGTATAACACTGATTTAATATTGATAAATTATCGACTGATTTACTAGATGATGATGTATATTCTATTCCTAACTCATCATCAGTATTTAATGATTTCGCTTTATAATCTTCATCAGCAAAATCATCACCTGTTAAAAATGCTTCAAATGAATCTCTAACTGTCCATCCTGCATCATTTACTTTATCAAAAATAGATTTATCAGTTTCTATAACTGTTAATTTTTCTGTAATTTTATCATTTTTAATATTTAGTTCATATGTTGCATCACATCCAGATAAAAGTATTAAAAACATAACTATTATAAATATTTTTACTTTCTTCATATTCACTAATCCTCTTTTTCATATATGTGTGCAGCATATATTTTATATTTTTCAGTCGCACTGTTTCCTTTATATGAACCTGGGTCAAATATATATAAAACTCCTGTAGAAGTATCTGCATAATCAAGAGCGACATAATGTCCTACTTTATTACTATCCTTATTTGATACTGCTAAAATTATATAATATTTACTAGAATCATAACTAGATAATTTTTTTGCCATAGCAGAATTAGACATACCTGCCAAATTTATCTTTGTATAATATTTAAAATTAGGAGCTAAATTAGAAGCACTATTCCATACAAAGTTTCCACCACTCACAAAAGAATATTTTTTAACCGCAATTCCAGGATTTATTGGAGATGATAAAGTTACAGTTCCACTTCTAGCTATTTGAATTGTAACAGATGTTATTAAACAGCCTATTTTACATATTGTAGAATTACTTTTTGGAACTTTTATATTTCCCCACTCACTATCACATTGTTTCCAATATCTCCAATCACCAGATTCACTAGGTCTCTCTTCTGGAATGTTTGGAGTATCTGGAACATCAGGTGTTTCTGGATCACAATAAAATGTACCATTTGAATCATCATTTATATAATACTTCTTTTCTAAAAACTCTTTTAAATATTCTCTATATCCTTCATTATCTATTTCATAACAATCCTCACAACTACTACTTTTCTTTACCATATGTTGTGCGAGAACTTCTATATCATGTGAACTGTTAGTTGAGGTTGGGTTATAACAAGTCCAATCATATTCGTAAGAAAAATATGGATTATCCTCCTTACTTTCATAATCATAATCTTCAATATTTGAAGCAAACACATCACCCATATCATCTGATTGAACTCTTAATGTTGACATAAGTAATGGCATATCAAGACTAACATTTAAATTATTTTCATAATATCTTTGAATATATAATAATTTAAAGAAAAATGTATAAACAATAGTTTCATCATAATCTTTACTGTAATCTACTGCTTGTGAATAGTAATCTAATAGTTCGTTTAAATCTGCTTCATTAAATGGTCTAATTTGTGGAGTAACAAGCATCATATTTGATTTACTTAGTTTAGATATCATGAATTTTGATAAATTATTAAATGCATAACCTATATCAGAATCATCATCATCTTTTATTTCTTGATTTAATACATCATCTTTAACTTTTTGTATTTTTTCTTCCGCATAGTCAGAACTTACACTATCAACTGCTCCAATACCAATTGAATTAATGTATACTTGAGGTCCAACAATAATTAGGCAAAATAAACACATAAACATGAAAAATGGTAAACAAATTAATAAAACATTTTTTACAAATCTCATTGAAATACCATATATATTTACTTCTGCTTCTTCAATTTCTTTTTCTTCTTTACTCTTACCACCAAACATACCAAACATTCTAGAGGCAAATCCTTTTCCTTTAGCTTTATTTATAGCTTGCTGTCCTACTTTAGAATTAGCTATAGCTTGGGTTATTCTATTATTAATACCCATAGGTTTAGCTACTTTAGAAGTCAATTTATTATTCATAACAGCATTACTTTTATTAGAATCAACTCTTCTTTTTAATATGTTTTGGTTTAAATTATTATTTAAATTAATATTCCCTTTTAAATTATTACTTTCATTATCACTTAGTCTATTAATTGTTCTACTACCTATTTTATCACTTACATCATCACTTAGTTTATTACTTACACTATTACTTATATTATTATTTAATCTATTATTATTTATAGAGACATTGTTAATGCCATTCTTAACTAAATTATTTGTTTTTAAATTAGAATGGGGTTGTAAAACATTATTATTGTTATTATTAAAATTGTTATGAGCATTATCAACTGCAGATTTTATTCTATCAGTTGAATTTTGATTTTCATAATTAACAATATTATCATCATTTTTCATTAACAAAACCTCCTATTCTATAGTCCTCCACCACTACCAAATGAATCTAATTCTTCATCTGATACAATAACATTTATTCTCATACGACGAGATCCACATACAAATAGTGCTTCTCCCTGTCCGTACTGTTTAATACTTTCTTTTTCGTTATCATTTAAATCTATTAATTTTGATAAATCATCTACAGCTTGTTTTCTAAGCCCCATAACTAAATAGTAAGATGCATTATCAAAAATTGCTTTACCTTGTGTTATTACACTTGGGTCGCTAAAATCTGTTGGTTGCTGTGTAATTATTATAGTACCTGTATTATATTTTCTCGCACGTCTTTGAATTTGAGCTAAGAAATCAGCTCCTAATGTATTTCCACCACTTAAAAGTACATGTGCTTCATCAACCATCATAACAGTATTGATAGAACTATCTAATGTAAGACCCCAAGCATACTTAAGTATATTAAAGAATAAAGCATTTCTAATATTAGAATCAGCATTCATAAGTTCTCTAATATTAAATACTATGAAATTACTTTGTGGACGTATTGTCGTATGTCCATCGAAGTAATATTTAAGTTCTTTTACTATTGGTCTTATCTTAATTTCAAGTCTCTCTAAAACATCTCTTTCTTGTGTTTTATCTGGCATAGACAATATTCTACCCTTTATTGTCGCATATACATCTCTAAAAGTTGGATAATCATTAGATGTGTATTTTGTAAAATCAGATTCAAAATCTATTCCAAATCTTTTATATGTTTCTTGTACAACTTCACTAAACATATTAACGACATCTTCTTCAATACTAGGATCATAATATTTTAAAAATGCTTTTATAGTTTGTAATGTACGGGTAAATACCGTATAACCTAGCCCTTGTTTCATTTCATCTTCATCAGCATCTAATATTACTTCAAGTGGATTAATCATACCAAATGATCCACCCTTACCTAAACTAATGAAATCTCCACCAAATGTACTTGTCATCTCCTCTAATTCACCTTCAGGATCGATAACAACAATTTGATTATTATTTCTAATATGACTTCTTAAAAGTAACTTAGCAGCTGTAGATTTACCACTACCACTTGTACCTAAAATTATCATGTTTGCATTATTTCTATTGTGTTCCTTTTTTATTTGATATAAGAATTGATTAAATAGAATTACTCCTCCTGAAAAATCTATTCCAAGTAAAGTAGATAATCCTGGATCTTTTATACTATCAAATATAAAAGGATACATGGCAGCAATAGTTGGAGATGGAATAGGAGTACCTATTCTATCTTCTATATCCTGTTTTGGATATATTGGAATAATTGATTTTAATACTTTATCCTGTTCAAATCTAAGAGGGATAGCTCTAAGTTCCATTGATTCTAAATAATTTTTAACTTGGATCTTTTTTGCATCCAATTCGTCCTGTGTATTAGCTGTAATCATAACATGCATTTGAAAATCATAAATCTTAGATTGACTAGCAGCTAACTCGCTAATAAACATTTCAAGAGATTCATAATCTTGACTAATTCTTTCTTTTACAGTCTTATCATCTTCATCTTCATATCTCTGTCTTAATTCTGCAAGTTCCTTATTTAACATTTTACTTATACTACTAAAAGGTAGTGGTATATGTTTAATTACAACTTTAATTCCAGACATACTTGTTAAACTACTCAAATATCCAGGATAAATAAATTTAGGAAAAGATATTATAGTAAGTATACAAGCATATTTATCACTAATTATGAATTCGTTTGGTTTAAACTCTAACCCTTTAGGGGCTACCTGACTTCTTATATCCATTATGCTAACACCGTCCCAAATCCAGTGGTTTGTCCACCGTTTAAGAAATTATCTAATATCATTCTTAAATCATCGTTATTTGTCTGAAATGCAGTAAGTCCTGCACTAGCAAAATTATTTATTAGATTTCTAACTCTTCTTTGAATAATATCATCATTTTTCTCTTTAAATAATAAGAAATATTCAGTATCAACAACGTTATTATTCATAAACATATTAGCTTTATTTATATCTTCCATAATTAATTTTCTTTTTTTAGTATCATTTACTTGATTGTATAAAAGTTGTAATTGAGATAAATATACATTTATATCTACTGGTCTATCAGCAACAACAATCCAAAATTCATAATCTATAGCATTATAAACATTTTTTAAATTATTTATAATTGCATCCTGTATACTTTGTTCAGCTATAAAAATATTTCTAGGCATTATTTTTACTCCAGTAACTTTTTGATTATTATCTAGGACAATAACACCATTAGCAATATTTTTTATAGGTACATCTGTATATTTACTTTTTTCCATCTTCGCCACTTTCAAAACACCAACCCTTCCATATATATTTTTGTCTTGTAGTATAAAATACCCAAGCATTTTTAATAACAGTTCTAACATTATGATAATTTGGAATAGGAATTACTAGAAATCCCGCAATTAAACCAGGAATTACAGCTCCAATAGCAACCCAAAAGTCACTCACTGGAAGTATCATCAAGAATAAGAAGGAAAGTCCTAACCCTATTCCAAATATCCATAAATCAACTGAATTAAATGCACTAGCAACCAGCATACTTCGCTTTGAATTTGCCGGTATTAAATATGAATTGTTCATTTAGTATCACACCCTTTTTAGCCCTTTCCTCCTCCTGGAGGCCTAAACATACCAACATTTCTTATATATTGTCTACGTAAATCGTGTTCTTTTTCTTCTCTTTTAACTTTGTCTTCTCTAGACTTATTCTTACTATCTGCACTATCAACGCTTTCAGTAATAGCTTTATTATCTTCATCACGGTATGTAACTTTCTTCTGTTGTTTAATTTCTTCAATTTTTCTATTGTACATATCAACATCTTTTTCAACTTCTGAAATATGATCATTAATTTGAACACTAGAATCTCCTGTATCAACTTCACTAACAACACCTTTCAAGCTGTCGTAATCATCATATCCTGTAGCGATAGTTTTTAAATCTGCTTCATCTTTATATTCAGAGTTATATTCTCCTATTGCAACATTTGCATCATCAACAGCTCTGTCATATTCTTTTGCAACATTGCCAAATGCCTGTACATCATCCTTTGCAGCATCAAAGTATGCTGATTTATCACCTTTCGCTAATTCGTTATATGCTGCCTTATGTGATTCTTTCAAATATCCACCTTTTGCTGCTTCTGCTTTAGCAATCATTCTTCCATCAATTACTTCTCCTGCCTTAAACATTTGATCGCCAATTGTAAAAGTTCTAGTTAATTTTTCCCCCTGATGTTGATTTAAGAATGTTATATTTGCATCATTAGCTACACGATTAGATTTATATTGCTTTCTATTTGCCCATCTTTCTGCAGCAGCAATCATCTTATCATCTATTACTCCACCCTGAACAAAATCTTTGTCCGTAATATGACCTGTATATACACCACTTACCTGTCCTTTATGTGCTTTTAAATATGACACTAGTGCTGCATCATTTCTATCTACACCTAAATCACCTTTTTTACTAACAAAATCCTCAGCCATACTTAGCAATCTTGAACCTTGTTTTTTTACGTTATCAAGTCTTGCACGAGTAGTTTTACGTGTAGCATTTTGTTGATTTAAATCTTTAACTTTTTGAGTATATTCTCTTGTTTCTTCTTCAACTTCTCTTTTTGCTTGATCAATTGCATTTCTATTTCTATGTGTTATTGTAGCTTCTCTTTCTAGAGTTGCATCATCCATACCAAATTTAGAACCAACATAATCTAAATAAGATCTAGTTGTACTTAATCCATTAATTCTTCCCTCTCTTAATCTTCTATTAACTTCTGACTGTCTATCTCTTCCAGCAATAAATCCTCCGTTAGAAGAAAATCCTCTAACAGCAGATCCAGCAAGTCCTAAAGGTGCACCCGCTATAGCTTTAAATTTATTCCATCCACCTGGTGCGGTAGCAACTCTAGCTATTCTATCTGGTATAGATGCTGCCATAGCTCCAGCCATACCAGTAAATCTTTTCCCACCAAGTGCTTCATTTTCAAATTTCTTAATAGGATTTAATGTAAACTTTCCACCACCATCAAGTTTAATTCCTAAACCTTCAAGCATCTTTGGTAATTGTTTAGCAAACATGAGTGCTCCAACAATTATAAAGATTTTTATTAAACCACTTGTTATATATGAGCCATCAATAATGTCTACTAATTTTCTATCTGCTACTCTACTTATAATATAAACTGCAAAGTATAAAGCAATTAAACGTATAAATAAACTTAAATATGTTTTAATACACATCTGATACCATTTCTTAAACAATCCTTCTTTTCCACTTTTTGGATCTACATATGAAATTATTGGTATAGGTGCGACTAACTGTAAAAATGCAAGTTTTATACTACGAACTGCAACATCCATGCAAAAAGTTAATAAAAGTAACACAATTACTACTCCTACAGCTGTAGTAAATAAATATTTATAATCCATAATAAACTCATTATCTTTAGTTTTTGCAATAGCTATATCTTGTCTAAACATAAGACCTAAATTGCTGTGTTCTACACCTGCAATATAATTGTTTATAACAGTTTCTCCATCGCTTCCAATATCAAAACTTTTTAAGCCACTAACACATTCTTCATTAATAACACTATTACCATCATCTGTTTCTTCAACTAAAGAAACACATTCTCTTAATTCTGATAGTGCGACATTAGGGGTAAAAAACGGACTCATAGTTATATATGCCATCTTATCTCCCGCACTATTAAAGAAATTCTCATCGTCACCACTTTCTCCAAATATTAAAGTAGCTAAAGAATTATCATTAAGTATTATTGATTGAAATTGATATGCATAATTAAATATATAAGGAGTCAATATCAAAAATAATATAGAAAAAATAATATTTGTTCCTAATTTTGATACACCTTTACTTTTATCAGAAAAATCATCAGGGTTAACCACATACATAATAAGAGAAAATGTAACTTTAAACACCATAAAAATTGTAAGTAGTCTATATATTCTACTTGACATATCTATAATATCGGCTTGAGAAAATACTGATGTTCTTGCGATTGTTATTAATAAATCATATATAGTAGATATAAAATTGTACACTATTCTATCTATTGAAAAGAATAATTGTCTCATTAATACCTGAAACCACATATTACTAGCTAATATATACATTTTACAAATCCTCCTTGAAGTATGAAAGAAAAACCCACACTCATACCATATTATAACAAAAAAAACACAATTAATCAACAACTAATTGTGTTTATAAAATACTAGTCTCCAGTACCAGGTGAAATTTCTGCACAAGCTTTCTCATCATCAACAGTTCCGTTAATAAAACACTCCATACAACGTGTAACAGTTGACTTAGAACTACCTGATACAAATCCTATTACAATTTGAACAATTTGGAATACGAAGAATACAATTACTGCAGCAACAATTCTCTTAATAAAAGTTTGTTGTCCTTTCTTTATCTCATCCTCTTTAGAAGCAATTACAGCCTTACCTAAATCTAACATTCCAAATATTATTAATAAAATTGGTACAACTATTTTAATAATGACAATAGCATTATGAACTAAATATGGAAAAGCTCCAGGAATATCCAAATTATTTATACCACAACTATAGGTTCCATCCATTACTACTTTAGAAGCTTCCAAAAACATCATACTAATCCCTCCCATCTAAAACAATTATATAGTATTTAGCTTGTTTTGTCAACACTTTCTAACAATACTTCTAATCATATAATTTGTTAATTTTTTTACTATTTTTTTATTATATATGGATTTTTTGCTTTACCAGTACCTTTTTCTACTAGTTCTAATCCATCTATATATATTACTATATTATATTCTCCATATTCATTAGCATCTTGTGATTTAATAATACCGTTTGTTAAATAATATACTTGATATGAATTTTCTGCTACTGATACAAAAGTCCAACTATATAAACCAGTCGATTTTAAATAATTATAATTTCTACAAGATCTTGAAACAATACTTGTACAATTTTTATCAAGACTCGCACTCGCATAATCAGTTGTATTTATAAGTGTTATAGGTTGATTTTCTAAATAATTTTCACATGTTGATTTTAGCTCAATAGAAATATCATTCTCACTTATTGCATCAACACATATATCATATAAAACTATTTTCTTTTTAGCTTCTCTTAACTTTTTATTAGTATTATAATAATTTAATAGTTTCTTTCTTATTGAACTATCTTTATATAAATTTATTCCTGTTGAACTCTTAGTATCTATATTATATTTTGTATCCCATGTTTGACTTGTAGATTCTCTTTCAACTTTAACAAGTTTTATTATACCATCTTTATCCATATTTAATATTCTATAAATAACACCATAAAATTCTACATAATTATCTACATCATCACCTTTAAAAATGTAGTAATCACCCTGTTTATATAATCCAGAATCCTCTGTAGCTAAATCACTCATTATTAATGATTTTAAAGTAGGTGTTTTATAATCATCACAAGATAAATCCACTGTATAATTTAAATATCCACCATTATTTTCTTCAATACTAGATCCATTCATTCTAACAGTTACTTTACCACTACAAGTATCATCATCTAATTTTTTTGAAGTATCTTTTATATACTTATCAGTAATCAACTGACTTAATTCTACTGTAGCAGTTTGTGATTCTTCTTTTGGAAGTAAATCATTATCTTTGAAATATTTTTCTGCAGCACTTATCATATTCTTTTCATATTTTTCATAACTTACTCCACCAGTACAGCCTTTTATTATTACTAAAAATAATATTAGTAATATTGGAATCAATATCATGCATCCAAGTAATACTAATGTTTTTCTATCTAATTTTTTTATTGTTTCTAACATAAAACCCTCCACATTTTTAATCACTCATATTTATTAGATAAATCATTATATAATTTCTCTAATAGATTATAAAATTTACCAAAATTTTCTGGATCTATAGGTGTTGAATCATCTTCGCTTTGAGTTAATGAAATCATCTCATCATATTTTAAATCTATTTCATTTAATTCATCATAACTTAAATTATTATTTTTAACAATAGATTCAATATCTGTATTGTAAGACTGTGCCTGATCTTTATCGATATCTGGCATATATCCTATACTATTTCTTAAAAGTTTAGTTTTCTTGAATATTAAAGATTTTATATCTTCTTCATCTGGCATTGTTTCACAATCATTTAGAAAACAATTTACACATGACCACATGTTCTCATTATCACTTCCAGCAACAAAATTTATTACTAATTGAACAATAGATATAACAAAGAAAACTAAAGCTCCAGCGATTAATCTTTTTATAAATATTTGTTGTCCTTTTTTAATTTCATCATCTTTAGAAGCAATTACACCTTTTACTAAATCTAATGATCCAAATATAACTAAAAGTATTGGTACAACAATTTTAATAATCGTGATAATAGTACTAGTTGCAGAAGTTATCTTCTCATCAATCATTACTCCAGGTAAAACTGAATCACAACCTATTATAGGTTTAGCTAAAACAGTTGGAGCATAAAGTAACATCATAACTATAATAACACTTAAAAGTACTTTCTTCTTCATTCTATCATCCTACCCACATTTATTATATAAAAAGCAATCCATACAATCTATAATATTATTTGTATCATCACTATCAGCAGCTAAACTTATAATTAATTTAACCAAAACTATTACAAAAAATATAATAGCTGCTGTAATAAGCCTTTTTATAAATTTTTGCTGTCCTTTTTTTATCTCATCTTCTTTTTGAGCTACCACACCTTTTATTAAATCAATAGAACCTACAATTATTAATATAACTGGTATAAGTATTTGTACCATTGAAACAACTAAGCTAGTAATTTGTGGAACTTTTACAGGAATATTAGTTACATTTCCACAACTAGTTGATGTATATGCTTGTACATTTATAATTGGTAACATTAAGCCTAATATAAAAATTAAAACTAAATTTTTCTTCTTCACCGTGGCACCTCACTTGATTAAATATCACAAGTTAATTATACATTTATACAAAAACAAAGTCAATATGTTTATTGAACTTTGTTAAATCCTAACTTAGATAATAGACCTATTAATTCAGGCAATTTTTTTCTTCGCTCATTTAATGGTTGAAGATTATAGAATACCTTAATTCTTGATTCATATTCAAAATTTTCAACTTCTTCTTTATCTAATAAACTTTGATTTAATACAACTTTTTTGTTTTTCAATGTTTGAAGTATATTAGAATTTAAAGTCATCATTTTTTGAAGTTTAATTATAGAAGGTTCTATTAAATATATAATTTCAGTACAAAATCCTTCAGCCATCATATTACTATTTAAATCAATCAAAATTACATCTCTATTCTTATTTTGATTTATAATCTGGCCTAATTGATTAGTTCTAATTGACATAAGAGATTTATCTCTAAAGTATGAAAAATCACTTTTATCAACTTCAAGAGCAAGAACATTGTAACTCTTAGCTAATTCATTTTTCATCATATAAGTAAGAGTAGTAGCTCCTGAATGAAAAGTTATATTTTGAATACCTATTATTCTAACTTGTTCTTGTGGAACTTCTTTAACCTCAACTATAGTCCTAACAGATTGAGGCTGCCCAATAGACATATTAGGGGAAACCATGCCAGAACTTAATTGGTGATACTGAGCAACATCCCTATACGTATTAGGCGAATTATATAAATATTGAACTTCTTCAACATTTTTAGCAAAATTATATATACCAATTGAAACTAAATTTGATAAAAAAAGTGGATTTTGAGTTTTATCTGTTCCATCTAACAATAAAATAACTTTATCCATATCAAGTGCCATAGATAATTTTTGTAAATTCCTAATATCTGTATAATTTTTTATAGCAGTAATATCAAGTATCATTCTTTGATAAAAGAAATTCTGAAAAGTAGAAATTATTTCATCTACATCAAACTCACCATTCATCTCTTTTATAATTTCTATTCCTAGATTTTCTAATATTAATTGATTTTTGTTTGAAACAATTGCATTCATTTTATCCCCTCTTTAATAATCATAATTTTTGCCTAGTATTATTGTCTCTCCTTTTACTGGAAATGTTAAATTGTTACCTATTACTGGAAAATCAAATTGTACGTATGTAACAACTTCATAATAATAAGTTCCAGTTTCTTCTGTATTATCTTTTAAATATACACAATAACTATATGATGATGTGTTTAAATTGCCAAGATCACATCTATTCCCAATAGTAGCTCTATAACCTACATCCTTTAAATCGGCATTTATCTCAGCAATCGCATCAGTATTATAAGTTTCATATTTTTCAATTACTTCTATTATACGATTTTTTACTCTATATGCTTTTGAATATGCTAATATACCTACGAAAAACAATATTACTATACCAGAAAACACTATTATTAGGTTCAATAGTAAACTTCCACCAATCGCTTCCCTCACTTTATCACATCCTCAAAGTCAAACAATATATTAGTATTAGAATATATAGGAATATCTAACACATCATTTATTATAGGAACATTAAGTAACATGTTAACTCTTATCCTGTAATAATAATTTCCGTTATCTTCAATACATTCGTATATACAATACCCTCTATCTCCAGTTCCTCCAAGAGTGCTATTTAAATTACAAACACCAACACCCGCTTTTCCAGATTTAACTGTAGATTTACAAGTTATAGGTACTGCCTGATATCCTATACTATTAAGATTCAAATCTATTTCCTTACTAGATAGGTCATTATATCCTTCATATTTTTCTAGTGAATTTACTATTATATTTGTTAATTTGTTAGACTTATAATATATTAAGGTAGCAGAAAGGAAAGCAAAAATAATCGCAATAAATACTATCATTAAATTTAATGTTACTGTATATCCTACACTTTCCTTCATAATTTTACCTCCTCATATATTATTTACAATCTGTTGGTACAGTTCCTGATCCAGTACAAGTTGTCTTTCCATCAGTTACTGTACAGGCATTAGGTGTAAAACATTGACCACCATACCATACACCACCATTAGCCTCACAACATGAACTCTTATTTGTTGTATTTAACATTTGATTTACTATTATTGTTCCTACTGCTAATACTATAGCTATTAATACTATTGTAATTACTGTCATATTTGCTTCTCCTGCTGCTTCTTTCATTCAACCGTCACCTTCCTTCTCTACTATTTTTATTATACCATAATTTAATTTTTATTTTCAATATATTTTGTTAAAATTATATATTCATCATTAAAGTCATTGACAAGAATAATACTAATAAGACTCCACCACCAGTTGTAAACAACATTATCATGGTTCTTTTTTCCATTGATTCAAGTCTTTCTTGGTATTTCATTTCTCTTGCTTTATTCTGTAAAGCAGATACTGTTCTTGAGAATAACAATATTTGATCATGTTTATCTTCATTTGAACCTAAACTTAATCTATATAAAAGTCTCATCATTCTCATAGAATCTCTTACTGGATATTCATTTGCAAAGTCAATATATGGTTGAATTGATGAATCACCAGCATCTATACGAGCAACCAATTTTTTAAGCCCAGGTCTAAATATTTCTGGGGCAGTTTCTATACTTCTACTAAGTGCGACTGGAACAGTATAATGTTGTACTAAAATTTCCAAACCTTTCAAGTAATATGGCAACATAGAATCCATATGTTTTAACCTAGCACTATAAAACTTTTTAAGTGTAGTATAATTTCCTTTAAAAGTTAAAAATCCTAATACAAATGATAACAACAACCACATATAATTTAAATATCCAGTTACTGCAAGTAAGAAGATTGCAATTATTGTAACTAATACTCCATCTCTTATTCTTCTTTCAAATAAAGCATTTACATCTATATCTTTACCATTATATTTAACTCTTAGTAAAAACTCATAATCTTTTTCCATTAATTTTCTTACATATGGTCTTATATCTCCTAACATACTTTTAGTGTCAAGTATTCTATTAGCAACAAATATAAGAACAAGTAATACAGCTACTATTAAAAATTCCATCTACTCAGCCCCCACATTCTCATTATAATATTTTGTTCCAGCTAATAGGAAATATGAATTAATTATAACTATTATATGTAATAATAATCTTGCATACCATAAGTTTAACATGCTTTGATATGTATCTCCCAACATTATTTGAGCTAGACCAATCATCAAATAAAGTATCAAGCCAAATTGTACAAACTTTTTATAGAAAGCTGCTCTATCAATTCTATCACGATACACACCTTCGACAAGAACGTCTATATCAAGTGACATATTTTCAAGTGATTCTCCTGCATCTTTCGCACCTTCATTAGTTATTTGTAAAAATAGTTGATGCATATTTCTTACCATATAATAATCATATTTTGCTTCCATATATTTTAAAGATTCATTAATTGTTCCATTTTCGTATGCCATATCTATCATTTTTTTTACGTCACTTTTTACAGGATCTTCCAATACTCCAGATTCATAAACTCCTTCAAGTGATTTTACAAAGCTTTGAGTAGTTTGAAACTCCATTATTACGTTAGTAGTATATATTTGGATTTGTTCAAATATAAACTCACTATATATTCTTTTACATCTTAAATAATTTATGTATGGTACTACCGTAACAGCTAATACTGCATACACTATTGATGTTACTAAATTATAAAAATACAAATATGTTACGACACCTGCTCCGATTGAAAATAACAACACTTGTCCAATATACTGTTGCAAAGTATAATCTTGACCTAATTGTTTTATTTTCTTCTTCATCTCTTTATAAGTATATGGAGCTACTTTACTATATAATTTTTCTCCTTGTTCACTAATATATTGATATGTTTTTCTACCACTTTCACTTACATAAACTACCAAAAACATTATCAATATTGCTGCTACTATAAAGATTAGTATTTCTATGCTCATAACATCCCTCCTATTCAAATATTATTTCTTGCTTGTTTGCATTTGTTTCATTTTGTTCATTATTATTATATTCTTCATTGACAAATCCAGCTGGAAGTGTAACACCTTGTGCCTCTAAATATTCAAATAAATACTTGCTAGGATTATTCCTATATGTTACACCGTCTGGTGTCTTTTTATATATAACATTATATTTTGCTTCATTATCCTCTGTTACATAAAATTCTGTGACCTCTGCAATCTCTCTTACAAAGTTTTTAGTTTCTTTACTTTGATATCCTCTTATATATACACCAAGTTGTATATATCTATGTATAGATTTTAAAAATTGATCTATATCTTGATTAGTTTCTAGTAAACTATACATTCTGTTTGGTATAGATGCTGCCTTATCAGCATGTATTGTAGATAAAATATAATGTCCTGATGATATAGAGTTTCTTACAGCAAGCACAGCCTCTGCACTTCTTACCTCAGATAATAATATCCATTTAGGATTTTGTCTCATACAAGTTACAAGCACATCTGTATAACTAGCTATGTTATTTGTTTTCATAGCTACTATATCTCTAGTAGGATAAATTCTATCCAAGTGTAATTCAAGTGTATCCTCTATAGTTATTAATTTTTCATCTTCATACGTATTAGATGCTAAATACTTAACAAATTCTGTTTTTCCTGAACCTGTTTCTCCACATACTATAATATTACAATGACCATGGACACACGTTATCAAAAAGTCTAGCATATCTTCTGTTATATATCTTTCCCTTAAAATTTTTCCTCTTTCAAGTCTTATCTTAGCAGGAGTTTTTCTTATTACACAAGCTATCCCATTTCGTGCGATAGAATCATGTACAAAGTTCATTCTAAGTTCTGCACTTTCACTATCCAAAAATGGATGAGCTGCATTAAAACTTTTTCCTACAACGTTTGAGCATTGGAAAGCTAATTTTTCCATAAAAGCATTATCTATTCCAGAATTTTCAACCCTAAATATACCTTTTGATAACGTTTTTAACCATAATTGTCCATTATTACTATATGAAATATCTGTAATATCATCATTATCTAAATATTCTTTTAACGGACCAAAGTCCATTCCTTCAAATATACTATCATTCATGTTTTACTCTGTTGGGTTTGCAGGGTTTGTTGTATTTTGTGTTGTTGCATCTTCTTCAGCAGTTATAGTTTGAGCATCTATAAAATCTCTTAATGTTGAACTTGTTACTATTACATAATTCTCAGTTGGTACTGTATATCCTTTTGGTGCAACTATTAAATCTAAGTTTAAAGATTGTGCTTTACTTAATAGTACATATAAATCTTGACTTAAAGCAAATCCTAAATTAGCTGGTACCCTACCTTCTTCATCGTCAAATACATTTCTACCTGATGAATCGTGTACAACTAGTACTTTAATATTTTTCAAAAGTTTACCAAATATCATTGTACCATTTTCATCTTCAGCTTTAACATATATATCAATATAAGTATTAGGCTTTATAGAATTACCAAAAGTTGTATTAATGTTTACAGGTAAATAGAATGCATTTTCTCCAGCATCATGATCTAATTCTTCAATCCAATTTCCAGGAATTTTATCAGCTTCCGTTAACCAAGAGTTAAAGAACATACTACCTTTTGGTATAGTTACATTTATATTTGTATATTTACCTATAATCATATTAGCATTTTGAATTACATCAGCAGTTACCATGCTTCTTGCGACAGTAACAACTTGTACATCTTCTCCAGTTATTTGTTTTTCTGGGCCTATTGTCTTAGATGCTACCGGAATATTTACCGGATCAGTTTTACTTTTAATACTTGTACTATAACCTATATATAGTACTACTAATATTGCTATTACTAACAATACAGTAATTACATTTTTGTTTTTAAAAAATCTTTTTAAACCAATTGCAAAATTATTCATTTTTTCTTCTCCTTCTTATTTTTATTTTTTTATCTTCTCTCATATGTCCAATATGCAGTGAAATTTGTAGTAACATAAACTGAAGTAGCCATTGAGTGTCCAGAACTTAATGAACCATTTGACCAACTTGCTCTAAAATGAAGAGATCCAGTTGGAGTCCACGTTATAGAAACATTTACATTTATTGCTTGTCGAGAGGCAGCATTATCATAATAGTCATCACCTTTGCCAGCATTTTCACAGTCTCCCTCTTCGTGTCTGCCATCAACCCAATAACCCTTATCATACCACTCGCATTGATGCTCATCCTTATTTTTCATAGTCTCAGCAGTTCCACCATAACTATCTATAACAATACGTGTTAATACAGCTTTATAGTTTTGTTCATAATAAGATTTGCATGGATCACTACTATCAAAATATGGAGGGCTTATGGTTGTATCCCATTCATGACTAGTTTCATTCCCTTGCCCAGGATATATTGACGACATTTGTACCGCTCTATCAGCTGGAGCTGAACAAGTTGGTGTAACTGGACTTGGAGGACTAGGTGGTGTAACTGGATCTGGCGGTTCATATGGATCTGGTGGCTCATATGGATCTGGTTCAGGAGGTATATAAGGTTCTTCTTCATGTCTAAATGTTGCATCATCACTTCCACCACCAGGTACATAAACATTTTGGCAACTACTACTTGTCAAATCATATTCCAATGGTTCCATTGTTTCTTCTACGGAATAATCTCCCTCATCAAGTTCTCTGAAAGTACCATAACCAGTTATATCTTTGCTTTCTATATAACTTCCGCTACAACCTTTTCCACTGTAAACTCTAATTCTAGCCCAATCACTAGTTATTTGTCTTCCATATTCATCTACAATGTAAACTTCAATATCTCCTTTTTTTCGTTTATTTGTGAATGTAACTGGTGTAATATTACCACCACTTATATTGAAGTTTTTACAACCCGCATCATCTTTAATATAACCATTTGGTGCGGTTCTTTCAACAGCTGAGTAAGCACCAGCATCTAGTTCTATGCTATCGGATCCTCTTGGATATAAAGTTTGAACTAAACTACCTGTGCAACTGTTTCCTTTATAGACATCTACTGTTGCTTGTTCGCTTATAGAATTACCACGATTATCTTCGATATTAACTTTAAGAGTTCCTCTTTCCCTATTAGTAAATTCTACATATTCAATTTTATCCATCCACAATTCAACAGTCTTACAACCTGCATCTAACTTCTCATATCCGCTTGGTGGTTCAGTCTCAATAAATGAATAAGTCACCTTTTTCTTATATCCTGCTACATATTCTTTAGTAACACTTCCTCTAACTGTTAGAGTATCTATAGCTCTACCTGTACAACTGCTTCCTTCATAAACTTTAACAGTAGTTCTGCCTGTTACTGTATTGCCTTTATCATCTTTTATTGTAACATTTATTTTACCTTTTGGTACTTTATTTTTAATCGTCGCTGTTGAAACAGTGTCAGATTTTACATTAACTTGCTTACAACTTGCATCATTTAATACATAACCATCTGGTTCAATTGTTTCTTTTACGGAATATTTACCAGGGCTTAATGTTTGATTTGTTGAACCATTAATAGTCATTACAGTTGCTATTCCAGAACAATTTTCATTTCTATATAATGCAACCGTTGTTGGAATAGTTATTAATCTATTTGATTCATCAACTATTTTAATAGTTAAAGTCCCATCTTTAGCTACAGGAGCTGGCCTTTTATTTTTAAATGTAACCTCTTTAGAAGTTCCAGGTTCAACAGTTACAGCTTTACAAACAGCATCTGATGCATCTCTTACATACCCACTTGGCGACTTAGTTTCCTTAAATGACCATGTTCCTTCCTTCAAAGTTACACTACTACTTCCGCTTACATTCATGCGATTACCAACTCCAGTACAGTCGCTACTAGGGTACACTTCAACTATTGCATTACTTGAAGTTATTGGTTTATTACTTTCATCAACTATTCTTACATTAACAGTTCCATCTTGAACTCCAGGAGTAACACTTGGAGATGGACCATATAATGTTTCTATTATAGAATCTATTCTATTTACTACATCAAAATCAATAACTTCACCAGTAGCTGTTGTAGTATTTACACTTGATACCTTTAAGCTAACCTTAGGAGGAGTTTCGTTAATATCATATATTTCTATTAAATAACTATTTGATAAATCTGCATTTTGTGCGAATCTTCGTACAAAATTCTCTACAAATTTTTGTTCTTCTATTCTTACTTCTCCAGTACTTCTATAGGTAGATAAATCTATCGAATCAAGCATTGAAGCTTCTACCGTTTCTTTAAGTAAATTATAGTTATGTTGATCTGAATTTGTAGTATTTGCAAAGAACCATATTATTCCAATTGCTAATATTCCAAGTACAATTATTAAGTACCCCCACATAGATTCTTTCAAATTATCACCTACTTTTCTACTCTACTTATTTAATTTTATCATATATTTTTTCATTTATCAACTAAAATTTTTACTGTTAATCCTTTAAATGTCACCATATCATTAGTTAATAGTTTATTTATAAGCATTCATTATTGCCTGGTAAATATTATCAATAAGGAATTATAAATAAACTCATATAAAATTGGTAACATTTTAACTATTATTTAGAACTAAAAATTTTATACATCAAATTTTTCTTTTTTATTTTTCAAATATATTAGTGTTATGCACACTGCGATAACTACAATCAATATAATATAGTAATATTTAACATAAAAATCCAAAAGACTTGTTAAAAATTCTTCTTCATAGTCATTATTATCTTCAACCACAGTATCTTTTTCTGTTTCAGATTGAATCTGATATTTTAAAATTCCTAATTGGAAATCCTTATAAGTATATAATTTATCAGTCCATTTTTTACATCCTTCAAATCCTGGATAATTCTTACACTCACTATTTGTATAATAAGTATTATATATTGGCAATGTGTAATATTTAGTCGCAAGTAATTGACTAGAACATCCAGAATTAGATGAGTAAAATTTATATCCTCCTGATGTTGTTACATTACGTATAGTTATTTCACCATTATTTGTATTTGAATATCTATATACTTTATCAGTTT
Source organism: uncultured Bacilli bacterium (assembly GCA_947632265.1). Taxonomy (GTDB): domain Bacteria; phylum Bacillota_I; class Bacilli_A; order RF39; family UBA660; genus UMGS1613. The sequence continues at coordinate 3,127 of CANROP010000002.1, read as the reverse complement.
GATTATCTATAAAATATATATCATTAGTTAAATTTGTTAGTGTTATATCAAAGTATGCTTGTCCATTTGTTATATGGTAATCATATTTTATATTTACATTAGATACAATTGATTTTCCTCTACTTATAATAGAATTATCACAAGCTGCATAAACTAAATCAATTTTAAATAACGCCATTAATAAAATTGTTAAACATAATATTTTACTTTTCATAAATCTCCTTTTACTTTAACACATATTCATAATGTGTATTTCTAATTTCAAACTCTAGTTTTATATGTTCAGCATTCTTTATATTAGAATTAACGCCAATATAATATGTATTAGTTTCATTAACCTTTGTACTCTTTATATTTTCAAAACTGTATAATTGTTTATTCCAAGTACCATTAATGCTGTAAGATATAAATCCAAATTTATTAAAGAAATCATAAAATGAAGAAATACCAATTCTACTCTCATCTTTATAATTAACATTTAATTTTATAAGAGTTTTATCAAAATTTTCATCAAGACTTGCTTTCAAATACTCTTTTGATTTAATACAATCATTTTCCTTAATACAATAATCATAATTTATTGTAAATGTATCAGCTATACTAAAATTATTTATAGTAAATCCAACATCACCAAATGTATCTTTGAAAGAAATTTCTTCACCTACATTTTTTGTAACATTTACTATCGTATCTTCTACTTCTTTAGGATTTAATTTTATAGTTATCTTTTTACCATAATTTATATAATATTGAAAATTCATACTTTTTTCTACATCTTCTTTTGGTATAAAATATGTAAATATGTAATTTTCATATTCTGGAGTTAAAACCTGTCCATCATAATCATTTCCAATATCTATAAATGCTCCTGAAGCAGATTTGGTTGCTGTATAAATAGTATCACCTACTTGTAATTTAAAATCATTAGCAAATAATTTTTTATTACTTAAATTAGATTGTAATTTAACATCAACAACGACAATTTTATAATTTGATGAAATTAAATTTCCTTGATAATCTTTATCGAGTATTAAAGTTCTATCAACTCCAAATTTAAATTCTTCGGCAGAATATAACGTTCCTTCAACATTCTTTTTTGTATATATACTAACTCCACTATATATTCCAACAGCAATCAAGCAAATAACTATAATGGCAATACAATTAATTACAAATTTATGTTCATAATAGGCATACTTTAAATGTCTAAATGCTCTTTTTCTTTTTCTTTTTGCTTCAGATAAATCAACATTAACATCTAATTCAAATTCTTCTTTATCACTTTCACTTATGTTCATAGCAGATAAATCAGAATTAAAATCAAAAGTTTTAATGTTTACTCCTAAGCCTCTTATTAGTAAGAAAATAAATGTAATACCTTCAATTGCCATATTTATTAAAACTATATCATGTATTAGTTTCGCACTTCTTACACTAACAATTTGTTCTTCAACTATTCCTAAAAAGTTTATCGCATATAAATTTATCATAATAATTAATACAAATGCAAAAATATTAATTATATAAAATTTAAAAGGTTTATTCTTTCTAAACATAATTCCCATTACAATTAATGAAAATATAATAACTAAAATAGGGATTATATAAAGAAATGGGCTTCCTAAAGTAGACTTTAAACTTTTACCAATAGAATCTACAGTTGCAGAATTAATATACATGTTAAAAAATCCTAAAAGTTTATTATCTAAATATATTAGGTATGCCACTAAAGTCGCCATTAATAAGTGCAATGGCTTAAATATTTTTATAAAAAATGCATAAGGTTTTCTTAAAATCACGACGGATAACCTCCTCTATCATAATTAGATTATACCACAGTAAGAAAAAAAAGGATAGATAAATTCTATCTTTGTTATACTTTTTTCTCTGTTTTTTTAGCTTTTCCTGTAGCACCAGTAGTAGTGTTCTCTATATTATAGCTTCCATCTTCGTTTGCTGTAATCTCAAAAACATATTTATAAATATAGTTATCGACTTCTTTACCACCATCATAGCATTTGTCAATTGTAAATACTAAGAACAGTCCATCAATATATCCAGCACCATTTACAGGAATTTTATCGAAAGCTTTATAAGTTCCATAAATTACATTATTTTCATCCTTACTACTATCACTATATAAATACAAGTTAGTATTGTCTATAACGAAATATCCTTGACGACCCCAACCCCATTCACCGATTAATTGCTCTTTTCCATTTTGCTCACTTATCTTATCCTTTTCATCATTATACTCTAAAGTATTATATATTTTTTCTACTTTTTCTAATCCTTTTTTATAAGATGATGATGGTGATGTATACGTGAAAGTATAAAGTGTATAATAGTTAGAATAAAATAGTTGTAAATATGTATTAGTGCTATCTTTATATTCAAGTTTTTTCCATACAGTATCATTGATGGTTATATCAGTAATATCTGATACAATACTATAACCGTTTTTTATATATTCCTTTTTAGTTTCTTCCAAAAATTCTTCTAAAGTTTGATATATAATTCTTCTAGTGTTGTATTTAAAATCTATAGTATAATTTTTATAAGTCAAAGTTTGGCTACCTATAGAATCACTTTTTTCTAATTTCCATTTTGAATTATCATATTTCAAACTAGAATTATTAACTGTCAAAATTGTATTAAGTTTATCATTTGTCTTGCTTATAAATATAAAGGAGAAAATTACCGCTATAACAATAATCAAAACTGAAAGTACTGCAATGATAACCTTTTTACTTCCTTTTTTCTTAGAAGAATTACTACCCATATTACTATTATTAACTTGGTTATTTACTTCTAAACTTGTTTGACTTAAATTATTATCCATATAACCATTAGTAATTTGAGCATTGTCTTCCACATTAGGAATTTGATTAACTTGCGGATAATAATTATTATCTATTTTAGCACCACAATTAGGGCACACATTACTACCTTGCTCAACTAAAAATCCACAATTTTTACATACCATACAATCACTCCTCTATTTTAAGAATAACACACAACCTTAAAGATTGTCAAGATAAAATCTATCCAGATAGTGTCAAAAGTTGTCGGGAAATTGAAAAAACATACCATATTTGCTATAATAAAATTATCAAAATAGATAGCG
>CANROP010000001.1 GCA_947632265.1 uncultured Bacilli bacterium | reverse complement strand
CAGCCCAACAATTAAAAGTAACAGGCTATGATAGTCATATGGCAAAGAATAGTGAGTGGGGAGCAGTCGCATATTTATCCCAAAGTAAATATGGTAAATATGGTAATCAAGGTTATACAGGAACAAATAAAGAAGTATATATAAATAATTCAAGTGATTTTTATACAGGACGAAGTGGAGGAACACCGAGTGCAAGTTCGAACAGTGCTGGAACATGTAAATATGATGAAATAGATGATAGAGGCTCAGGTCAAGGACAATGTGGAGGAGGAGCAAGTACAACAGGAAATATTACAGGAGTATATGACATGAGTGGAGGAGCCTGGGAATATGTAATGGGAAACTATAATGACACAATAAAGTATGATGGTTTCTCTGCAATGCCAGACTTAAAATATTACGATAAATATACAACAACAACTGCAACAACAGCATGTAGTGGAGGAGTATGTTACGGACATGCCTTAAGCGAAACGAGTGGCTGGTATAGCGATTATGCAGATTTCGTTAGTTCTTCCTTCCTTGGTTCGAACGCGGTGGCAACTCCTACGGTGTGGCTGCTGCGGGAGTGTTCTACTTCACTTGGCCCATGGCACTAGTTACGGTACCTACGGGTTCCGCGTTGTGCTTGCCGCTGCGTAGCAGCTTCCCTCTGAACGCAAGTACTACAAGAGGGCCTGTAATACAAAACGACCACAAATAAAGTGGGATGGATTATCCTGCTCACACTCTTTTTTGTGAGCAGGATACCGCAGGCGTCCAGGGTTTACTCTGGGAGCCTGTCTGAATTTGTATCTTTAAAATATATAATTTAATTGAGATAATATTTGTTATCTCTTTTTAATATTAAAATTATTTTTAATATGTATTTTTAAATATCTAAATACATGGTATAATGTTTTAGGTGATGTTATGCCTGAATTACTTTCTCCAGTAGGAAATATGGAATGTTTATATGTTGCAATAAATGCAGGGTGTGATGCAGTTTATCTAGCTGGTAAAAATTTTGGTGCGAGAAGTTTTGCAGGAAATTTTACTCGTGAAGAATTAATAAAAGCCATTAATATATGCCATTTATATGGAGTAAAAATTTATGTAACTGTAAATACTCTTATATATGATGTTGAAGTAGATAGATTTTTAGATTATATAGATTTTTTACATAAAAATGGTGTAGATGCTTTAATAATGCAAGATATAGGTATGATTGATTTAGTTAGAAAAACATATCCAAATTTAGAAATACATGCATCAACACAGTTAAATATACATAATAAAGAAGGTGTAAAATTACTTGAAGAATTAGGAGTAAAAAGAGTAGTACTTTCAAGAGAAGTAAGTATTGATTTAATAAAAGAAATAAAAAAAGATACAAATATAGAACTTGAAGTATTTATACATGGCGCACTTTGTATGAGTTATTCAGGTGAATGTTTAATGAGTTATTTTATAGGTGGTAGAAGTGGTAATAGAGGAACATGTGCACAGTGTTGCAGGCAACCTTATAGTTTAAAAATAGATGAAAAAATAGTAGAAGATAATAAATATTTACTTAGTACTAAAGATTTAAATACCTTAGATTATATAAAAGAATTAATAGATAGTAATGTTGAAAGTTTAAAAATAGAAGGTAGAATGAAAAGACCTGAATATGTTTATTTAGTTACTAGTATATATAGGAAAGCTATAGATAATTATAAAAAATATGGTAAAACAAATATAACAGATATAGATATAATAAATTTAAAAAAAGTATTTAATAGAGAATTTACTAAAGGATTTATATTTAATGAAGATAATGATTCATATACAAATACATTTAGACCAAATCATATAGGTATTAATATAGGAGAGGTAATAGATTATAAAAATAATAAAGCAACAATAAAACTATCTAGTCCTTTAAACATAAATGATGGAATTAGAATTATAGGAAGTAATGATACAGGTACTATTGTTACAATTATGTATAAAAATGGTATTAGTGTAAAAAGTGGAAATATAGGAGATATTATTAGAGTACCTATAAAAGATAAAATAAATAAAAATGATAAAGTAGTAAAAACAACTGATTATTACTTAATGAAAGAGATAGAAAATAATATTAAAAAAGAAAGAAAAGTATATATAAAAGGAACTTGTATATTAAAATTAAACAGTCCTATAAAACTATCTATAACTGATAATATAAATACTATAGAAGTTATAAGTGATGTAAATGTAGAAAAATCTAAAAGTATTGAAACTACAAAAGATATGATAGAAGAAAAATTAAAAAGACTAGGAGATACAATATATGAATTTGAAAGTTTAGATATTATTAGTGATTCTAATATTTTTATACCTATTAGTATAATAAATAAATTAAGAAGAGAAGCAATAGATAAATTAACTAAGAAAAGATTAGAAATAAAAGAATATAAAAAAAGTAATTATTATATAGAATTAAAAAATTATAAAAAAGTAAAATGTAAAAGTATTCTTATTCATACTTTAGAAGAATATGAAAAAATAAAAGATACATGTGATATAATTTATATTGATAGTATGGAAGAAAAAGATAAAATAAATGATAAAAAATGTATATTAAAATTAAATAGAATAAATGAACATTTACCTAATTATCACTCTAAATTATTAGTAAGTGATTTAGGTAGTATAAAAAAATATAAAAATGTAGATACAGATTTTTCATTAAATGTAACTAATTCATATAGTGTTGCTTACCTTCATTCTATAGGAGTTAATAAAATAACTTTATCATATGAACTATCTTATAAACAAGTAAAAACATTAATAGATAGTTATATAAATAGATATAAAAAATTACCAAATGTAGAAGTAATTATAGAAGGATATCCTGAAGTAATGGTTTGTAAATATAATTTATTAAAAAAATATAATAAAAATTATGGAGAACTTATAGATAGATTTAAAAATAAATACAATATTAAAATAAAAGATAATTTTATGTATATATATAATTATAAAAAAATTAATTTAAAAGAAAACTATTTTGATATAGGAGTAAACTATATAAGAGTAAATTGTGATTAGAGGTGAGGTATGAAGAAAGTATTAAATGAAGTTATAAATTTAAAGGTTAAAAAATCTATAACTATATTAAGTTTAATATATTCAACTTTAATTATATTTGCAACAAGCTATATCATGTGTGAAACAGCTAGCTTAGTATTTAAATATTTTTATATTAGTATACCTTTATTAATAATACTTTTTATGATATTTAGATTACTTATAATATTATTATTTAATTTTTTAGATAAGTATAAAACTAAAGATAAAAGTAAAAATAAATTTATAAATTTATTAAATAAACATCCATTTATTATAAGTATTGTAGTAATACTTATAATGTGGATGCCATATATAATTTCGTTTTATCCAGCAATACTTTCACCAGATCCAAGTTTTCAAATAAAACAGTATTTTGGTATACCAAATAAATATTCAGATTATTCTATACTACTTGATGAAAATGTAATAATAACAAATCATCATCCAGTAGTTCATACATTATTACTTGGTACATGTCTTAAAATAGGAAATATAGTAGGTAGTGATAATTTAGGATTATTTATTTATAGTTTAATTCAAATATTAATATTATCTAGTGTGCTTTCATTTACTATAAGTTATATGACAAAAATAAAAGTACCATATAAATATAGAATAATTACGTTACTTATTTATTCACTTGTACCTATGTTTCCACTTTATTCTATGAGTGCGGTAAAAGATGTAATATTTTCATCATTTATAATACTTTATATTATTTTGATATATCATTTGATAACAAATAAAAATTTAAATTTAAAGTTAAAACATTTAACTATAATATTAGTTTTATTAGTATGTATTATGCTTTTTAGAAATAATGGATTTCATATAGTACTTTTAACTTTTCCATTTTTAATTTTATCAAATAAAAAAAATATAAAAAAATTATTAATAGTATTTATATTATTTTTAAGCTTAAATTATTCTTATAATAATATAATACTTCCATATTTTAAAATAACTCCATCTAGTATAAGAGAAGTGTTATCTATACCATTTCAACAAACAGCGCGTTATGTTAAATATCACGGTGTAGATGATGAAGAATATTTAATATACGATAAAGTACTTGATATGACAGATTTAGCTAGTCGTTACGATCCTGAATTAAGTGATCCAGTTAAAAATAAATATAATAAATATACAACGGATGAAGAATTAAAAAAATATTTTAAAACATGGTTTAAAGATTTAACTAAAGATCCAGTACTTTATATAGATGCAACAGTTAACAATGTTTATGGATATTTTTATCCATTTAAGACAAATTGGTATATTTATTATAAATTTGATGATAGAATAGTTAAAGACGGATTTAAATATCACTATAACTCTTTAGATAAAAGTAGAGAAATATTAAGTGGATTTGGACTTATATATCCATATATACCAGTAATAGGTTTAATATCTAATATAGGATTTAATACTTGGATATTATTCTTACTTATAACTTATTTAATATATAAGAAAAATAAAAAAGGTATAGTATATCTTTTACCTAGTGTTGCTACAATCCTTATCTGTGTAGCATCCCCAGCTAATACGTATTTTAGATATGCGATGCCATATATATTTTCAATGCCACTTACGATAGGATTATTTATAAATTATATAGGAGGAAAAGTAGATGAAAAGAAGTAGAATAGCAGTTTTAATACCTTGTTATAATGAAGAGAAAACAATAGAAAAGGTAGTAAAAGATTATAAAAAAGCACTACCTATAGCAGATATTTTTGTTTATGATAATAATTCAACAGATAAAACTAGTGATATCGCAAGAAGTGCAGGTGCGATTGTAAGACATGAATATAAACAAGGAAAAGGTAATGTAATTAGAACTATGTTTAGAGAAATAGATGCAGATTGTTATCTTATGGTAGATGGAGATGATACATATTCTGCTTCTAATGCGAAAGATATGTGCGATATAGTATTAGAAGGAAAAGCAGATATGGTAATAGGAGATAGATTATCAGGAGCATACTTTAAAGAGAATAAAAGACCTTTTCATAATTTTGGTAATAGAATAGTTAGATTTTTAATTAATTTGTTATTTAGAACAAATGTAAAAGATATAATGACAGGTTACCGTGCGTTTAGTTATAGATTTGTAAAAGGTTTTCCAATACTTTCAAAAGGATTTGAAATAGAAACAGAAATGACTATACATGCGGTAGATAAGAATTATAAATTAGTAGAAATACCAATAACATATAAAGATAGGCAAGAAGGATCTATATCTAAATTAAATACATATAGTGATGGATTTAAAGTATTAAAGACGATTGCGACATTATTTAAAGAATATAAACCAGCTACATTTTTTAACATATTTTCTATAATATTTTTAATAGTTTCTCTAGTTTTAGGACTACCTGTATTTATAGAATACTTTAAAATAGGATTAGTTCCAAGATTTCCAAGTTTAATAGTATCAGGAGTATGTTTAATAATTTCAATATTACTATGGATTACAGGTATAATACTTCAAGTAATAGTAACAAAAGATAAAAAAATGTATGAATTATATTTAAATTTATTAGAGGGGAAAAATGAATAAATTAGTAAAACAAATATTAAGATTTGGAGTAGTAGGTGGACTAGCCTTTATAATAGATTATATAGTTTTATATGTATTAACAGATATTTTCCATATATACTATTTAATATCATCTTGTATATCGTTTACAGTATCAGTAATATTTAATTATATATTAAGTATAAAATGGGTATTTGATGTAAATAAGAAACAAGATATGCATGAATTTATAGTATTTATAATACTTAGTGTTATAGGACTTATCATTAATTCAATTATAATGTATATCATGGTAGATATCATATCCATTCATTATATGATATCTAAACTTCTTGCAACCCTAATAGTTATGGTGTATAATTTTATTACTAGAAAAATATTTATAGAGGGTAGGTAAAATGAAAGTAGAATATTTAAATAAAAAAGATATAGATAGTTTTATAGAATTAATTTACGAAGTATTTGGATATGAGACAACTAAAGATTCAGTTTTAAAAATGCTTAATCAAAATAAAATATTAGTAATTAAAGATTCTAATAAAGTAGTCGCATCAGTAACACTTGAAGAGAAAATAGAATACATAAAAAATCAAAAGTATTATTACTTATCTTATCTTTCCGTTTCTAAAGATTATAGAAGAAAAGGATATGCAACTATGTTATTTAATAAGATAGAGGAACTAGTAAAAGAGAATAACATAAGTTATATAGAACTTACATCGGGTAATCAAAGAAGAGCAGCTCACTACTTTTATCAGAGTAAAGATTTTAAAATTAAAGATACAACTGTGTTTGTAAAAATATACGAATAAGTATGAATTTTATATAAAATTGATATAAATTTGAAAAAATTTATATTTTTTTTTGCGAAAAAAAAAGGAAATCGTGAAAAAAAATAGAATGATATATATGAGGAGGTGAAAATATGGGAAAATACCCATTCGTTAGACAAGAGGAATTTAAGGATTGTGGAGTTGCATGTCTAGAGATGGTAATTAAATATTATAAAGGATATAAATCTAGAAATACTTTACTTGAAATGACTAAGACAAATAAAGATGGAACAACTGCCTACCATCTAAAAGAGGCTTTAATAAATTTAGGATTTGAAGCTAAAGGAATTTCATGTAAACTAAGCGATATTAATTCTTCAAATATTATTTTACCATGTATTGCTAATGTAGTAATAAATGATTCATATAAACATTTTGTAGTTATATACGAGATAAACTTTAAGTATGGATATTTAGTTATAGGAGATCCAAATGATAAAATAAAGAAAATTAAATATACTGATTTCGATAAAATATTTAATAATGTACTAGTTACTTTTTACCCCATAAGAAAACTAGAAATAGATACTAAGATATCTTATAAATCGTTTATATTAGAATTATTAAAACCAAATAAGAAAATGCTTATTAATATATTTATTTTATCTATATTTATAACTATATTTTCTATATTTACATCCTTTTATACAGAGTATATGATTAAAGGAGTTAGTACTTATTCAAAAATGCACATTCTATTTATATTTAGTATCTTCTTTTCTACATATTTACTAAAAATTATTTCAGATTTTTTTAGAAATAAGTTACTTTCTTATATTAATCAAAAACTTGATATTAAGTTAACTTTGGGTATTTTTAAAAATATTATTAAACTTCCTTATTACTACTATAAAAATAGAACAACAGGAGATATTGTATCTAGGATAAATGATTTAGATAATATTAGAGATATGATAAATAAGGTAGCTATAACACTTTATGTAGATTTACCATTAACATTTATATCTTTAATAATACTATATTTATTAAATCAAACTTTATTTTTAATAGGTTTAATTATACTTGTTCTATACTTTATTATAATATTTATATTTAAAGAGATATTTAATGACCATATTAAAAAAGCACATCAAAAAAGAAGCGAAGTTACTTCGTATTTAGTTGAATCTATAAGTGGTTTTGAAACTATAAAAGGTATAAATATCGGGAATAACATTTTAAATAAATTTGAAAAAAAGTATGTAAGATTTTTAAAAGAGATATTTAACTATAATAATCTATACTTTATTCAAAAATTATTTAAAGATTTAATAAATGATATAGGTTTTATATTTATTATGTTTTCTGGATGTATACTAGTAATTGAAGGAAAAATGGAAATAGAAAAATTATTTACTTTCAGTGCACTTTTAATATATTTTCTAGATCCTATCAAAAACATTATAGATTTAGATAGTACGATAAAAGAAGCAAAAAATTCATTCATAAGGGTTGTAGAACTACAAAAGGAGGAAGATAAGGAAATTGGCATTTTAGATAAGTTTAAAAATGGAGATATAATATTTAAAAATTTAAATTTTTCATTTGATGATAGAAGAATAATTTTAAAAAATATAAATTTAAAAATAAAGAAAAGTTCTAAAACTATGATAGTAGGTAAGAGTGGTAGTGGAAAAAGTACTTTGTTTAAACTTTTAATGAGGTATTATAAAATTGGTTATGATAATATTTTTATAGATAGTATAGATATAAATAATTATAAAGAAAATGTAATTAGAGATAATATTTTATACATAAGTCAAAATGAAGTTTTATTTAACGATACAATTTACAATAATTTAATATTTGAAGGTAGTAATAGTTCTAATCTCTTAAATGTTTCTAAGATGTGTTATTTAGATGAGATTATGGATAATAATTTAGGATTTAATACTTTAATAGAAGAAAATGGATTTAATTTATCAGGAGGAGAAAAGGCTAGGATAGTTCTCGCACGTGCCTTACTTAGAAATTTTAAAATACTTATAATAGATGAGGGGCTTAGTGAAGTAGATATAAATTTAGAAAGAAAGATATTAAAAAATATATTTAATTATTATAAAGATAAAACTATAATAGTTGTTTCTCATAGATTAGATAATTTAGATTTATTTGATAATTTAATAGAACTAGAAGATGGAAATATAAAAAAAGTAGAGTGTAAAAATGAATGAGATAGATATATATGATGATTCTAGTCTAATATTAGAAAGAAAAAATCCAAAATGTGTAATATCTTGGATTACTATATTAATTTTACTAACAATTTCTTTAATGATTATATTTTCTATAAAATTTAATATATATAAATCCTATAATGCATATGTGGTTATAGAAGATAAAACTTATCTAGTTATATTATTAAATGAAAGTGATTTCCCTATAGATAAAAGTGATAAGTTATATATAAAAAGAATTTTATATGATTATAAAATCGTGGATATTAGTGATAATAAAATGGTAGTTGAATTAAATTTAAGTGATGATATTTCAATAAATAACAATCAAGTAGTAGTAAATATATTAAAGAATAGAACAACAATTTTTGAAATAATAAAGAATAAATTAAGAGAGGAGTTTTTTAAGTGAGAAATTTAACTGATAATGAATTAGAAAACATTAGTGGTGGTGGAATAAGTATTGGAGCTATTTTAGGAATAGGTGCTTGTATAACTTTTTTGATAGGACTTATAGATGGTATGATTAGACCACTTAAGTGTAATTAAGCATGAAAGAATTAAATAAAGAAGAATTACTAAATGTAAATGGTGGAGCATCACTTTTAACCGCATCTTTCTTAAATGCAGCATCTAGGATTATTTCTACTATATTAGAGTTAGGTAGAAGTTTAGGCACTTCAATAATAAGATCAACAACTGGAAGATATTGTGAAGCATCAAAATAACATTTAAGTTATAAAATATAATAAAAATGCTTATTCTAAAGAATTATCAATAATTAAAACAAAATTTTAATTATTGATTTTTTCATATATTAAAATTATAACTTTTACTAATTATTCATAAGAAAGAGCAAAAAATGTAAGTTTTTCTTGTATATTTTAAAATAAGGTGTTATAATACAGTTAGATTTGTGAAAGGAGGGAATTTTATGTCAAAGGTAATAGTAAGAAATGGTAATGTTGATGGCGCACTACGTACAATGAAACAAAAGAATGCAAGAGACGGCCTCCTAAAAAAAGTTAGAGAAAGACAAGAGGGTTACAAAAAACCAGGAGTTAGAAGAAGAGAGAAAAAAGACGAAGGTATCAAAAATACTAGAAGAAGAGAAAGAAATAATTATTAGAGCTATAAAGCTCTTTAATTTTTAAGAGGGAGAATATGAGAGAGAAAATATTAAATGATTTAATTACGGCTATGAAAAGTCAAGATAAAGAAACATTAAGTGTACTTAGAATGGTTAAGGGAGCAATGCAACTAGAAGAAATAAATAAAAAAAGTGAACTTAATGATGAGGATGTTATTGGAGTTTTAAGTAAACAAATTAAAACTAGAAAAGAATCTATTTTAGATTTTGAAAAAGCAGGTAGAACTGACTTAATCGAACAAACAAATAAAGAAATTGAAATTTTAAATAGATATATGCCAGAACAGTTAAGTATAGATGATGTATTAAAAGTTATCGATGAAGCTTTTAGTACTGTAAATCCAACTAATCAATCTGATATGGGTAAATTAATGGGATATGTAACACCTAAACTAAAAGGTAAAGCAGATATGGGATTTGTAAGTAAAACTATAAAAGAAAGATTAAGTAATCTATAAAAGACTATTAATCTTTTTTAAATTGGATGTGATTTTATGAAGTTTTATATATATACATTAGGTTGCAAAGTAAATACATACGAAAGCAATGTTATGAGAGATAAATTAATAAATAATGGATATAAAGAAGGTAATGAGGATGACTCTCAAATATACATAATAAATACTTGTACTGTTACTAATACGAGTGATAATAAGTCACTTAAAACAGTAAGAAAAGTTTTAAATAAAAAGAATAATATAACAGTAGTAGTAGGATGTATGACACAAGTAAATAAAGAATTATTAGAAAATTTAGATGTATCTATAGTACTTGGTAATAGTGGTAAAAGTAAAATAGTAGATTACATAGAAGAATACAAAAAAACAAAAAAGAAAATAATAGATGTTACAGATATAATGGATAAAAAGTTTGAAGATATGTGTTTGAATAACTTTAATAAAACTAGAGCGTTTGTAAAAATAGAAGACGGTTGTGAAAATTATTGTAGTTATTGTATAATTCCTTTTGCACGCGGTAAAGTAAGAAGTAAAAAAAGAGAAGTTGTATTACAGGAGATAAAAAAATTAGTAGAAGATGGTCATAAAGAAATAGTTTTAACTGGAATACATACAGGACATTATGGAGCTGATTTAGATAATTATACATTTTCAAATTTACTTAGTGATATAGAAAAAATAGATGGTCTTAAAAGACTTAGGATATCTTCTATAGAAATAACAGAGTTAGATGATAGTTTCTTAAAAGTTTTATCATCTAGTAAAATTATAGTAGATCACATGCATATTCCACTTCAATCTGGTTCAGATGAAATGTTAAAACTTATGAATAGAAAATATGATAAAGAATATTTTATTAATAAAATAAAAGAGATAAGAAATATTAGACCTGATATTTCTATAACTACAGATATAATAGTTGGATTTAATGGAGAAAGTGATAAGTTATTTAATGAAACATTAGATACTGTAGAAAAAATAAAATTTTCTAAAATACATGTATTTCCTTTTTCTCTTAGAAATGGTACTAAAGCATGTGAACTACCAAATAAAGTAGATGATGTAACAAAGAAAGAAAGAGTAAAAAAATTAATAGATATAAGTAAAAAGTTAGAGATAGAATACTTTAATAAATTTGTAGGTAAGGAAATAGAATTTTTACCTGAAATGTATAAAGATGGTTATATAATAGGTCATACAGGAAATTACTTATTAGTAAAGAAAAAAGGTAATATAGAAGAATTAAATACATTTATAAAAACTAAAATAGTTAGAGTAGAGTATCCATATTCTATTGGAGAATAGTTAGTATATTTTATACTAATTTTTTTATATATATTAAAAATAACATAATCAAGTTATAATTTAGACTAAAATTTATTCTTTACTTTATTTCTATTACATATAATTGTATAGGTGATGATATGAAAAAAGAGGAATTTAAAGAATTTGTTAGAAAAAATCCGAGTTTAATATCATACGTAAAAAGCAATGAAATGAGTTGGCAAAAATTTTATGAAATGTATGATTTATATGGAGAGGATAACGAAGTATGGAATGATTATATAAAAAAACAAGAAAATGAAAAGATAGAATCTACCGCAGTTAAGACAGGAATTGCAGGGCTTACTTTAAGTGAAGTTGTTAATTGGTTTAAAAATGTTGACTTAGATGGTCTTCAAGAAGGTATTGGAAATGTTCAAAGAGTACTTGGAGTAGTACAAGATTTTTCAAAGAAAGATAATACAACTACAGAAAAAAATACATATAAACCAAGACCTTTATATAAACATTTTGAGGATTAATGACATTAGATACACAGTTTAAACTTAAAAGTAATCCTATATATATAAAATATATAAGAGAAAATTCATATTGGTATAAAATACTTAATAGGGAGCCTAATAGATTTAACGAATTTGTAGAAGAAGTAAAAACAAATTATAAATTACGTCCAACAGATAGAATCAATAAAGCACTCTCTACTTTTGAAATGTTAAGTGCGATTTTTTCATCTTTGAAATAATAATAAACTATGTTAAAATTATATTGGTGATGTAATGAGAGTTATAAGTGGTAAATATAAGGGTAGAAATTTAATAGGATTTGATATAGATGGTACAAGACCTACTATGGACAGGATAAAAGAATCATTATTTGGAAGTATTCAAAATTATATAAAAGATAGTACTGTATTAGATTTATTTGCAGGAAGTGGTTCACTTGGAATAGAGGCATTAAGTAATGGTGCAAAAAGTTGTTACTTTGTAGATAGTAATATAGAACTTATAAATATTATTAAAAAAAATACTATTAATATTAAAGAAGACATCAATATAATTAAATGTGATTATAAAGTAGCTTTACAAGATTTTAAAAATAAAAATGTAAAGTTTGATATAATATTTTTAGATCCTCCATATAAATTTAATCTTATAAACGATTGTTTAGAAAAAATAAAAGAATATAATTTATTAAATGAAAATGGTATTATTGTATGTGAATATGAAAGTGAAATAGTTGATACTCCTTATTATAATTTAATTAAATATAAAAAGTATGGTAGTAAAAGTATAAAAATATATAAAATGTAAACTTTGTGAAATTTTCTTATACACTGTACAAATCTGTCGAATTTTGTTATAATTTATACAAGGTAGGGTGATAAGATGAGGACAAAATATAAAATTTTTTCTATATTAGTTTTTGTTTTATCATCTTTTTTATTTTTAGATAATGTACAAGCTAATTATAGTGCAGTTGTAGATAATAGCCCAAATGCTTCTTGTGATATATATTCAATTACTCATCCAAATTCATCTAATAGAGGTTTTTGTCTTTATAAAGATAGTAAATTAGATTCTATTGTAAGTGGAGCATTTTTCTTAGATACAGGAGATTCTGTTACAGTATTAGAAGATAAAGGTACTGTTAAAACTAATAATGAAGAGTTGTGTCGTGATAATTATGTATATGTATCACACACTACATCTAAAGGTAATACTTATGAAGGCTTATATTGTAGTACTTATTTAAAACCTGTAGCTACAACAGATGAAATAAAAAAAGAGTTAGAAGATGCGGGATTTCCAGAAAGTTATTGGGATGGACTTACTAAATTAAAAATGGTTTATCCTAATTGGACATTTAGAGCAGTTAAAACAAATGTTGATTGGAATAAGGCAGTGGAAGCTGAAAGTGCGGTAGGAATGAGTCTTATAGATGGAAGTGAAGAAGGATATCGTTCTACACTAGGAGGCTCTTATGACTATGAAACTGATATATTTAAGGTTATGGAAGGATCTAGATGGTATGCAGCAAATAGTGATGTTGTAGGTTATTATATGGATCCTAGAAATTTTTTAAATATTACAGATATTTTTCAATTTTCAACACTTGAATCTAATCCTCTTTTAAATACTTTAGAAGGTGTAAATGCTGTTTTAGGTAATAATTTTTTAAGTAAAGATGCTTCTTCTTTTGTATCAGCTTCTGATACTAGTGGAGTAAATAGTGTATATTTAGCAGCCCTAGCAATCCAAGAAGTTGGAAACGGTACAGTCGCAACCAATGGTAATGGATTTACGTATGATACTAGAAATAAAAAATATGCATCATTAAGAGGTAAATGGATTGAAGGTGGATACTTTAATGTATACAATATAGGTGCAGGAACAGATGTATCTCCAGCTCAAAATAGTGTTATATATGCGATGGGTGGAGAAAATTTTAAAGAAACTAGTTATGGAAGACCATGGGATTCTATAGGAAAAGCTATAATAGGTGGAGCAGAATTTATAGGAACAAATTATGTAAAAAAAGGACAATATACAATATATTCTAAAAAATTTAATGTACATCCAACAGAATGGGGGTTATTCTCACATCAATATCAGACAAATATTAGAGGGGCTAGTTCAGAGGGAACTAAAATATATAATGCATATTATAAACTTGGAATATTAAATCAAGCATTTGAATTTGTAATTCCAGTATATGAAAATATGCCAAATGAAACTAAAATGCCAAATCCAGGTAATCCAAATAATTATTTAAAATCATTAAAAGTAAATGATACTTTGGTTAATGCTTTTAAAGGAGATACTATAGATTATACATTTTATGTAGATTATGGAGTTAAAGTCGCAAGTATTGAGGCTGTTCCTGTTAATAGTAAAGCTAAAGTTAATATTACTGGTAATACTGATTTAGTAGTTGGCGAAAATAAATTTACAATATTAGTAACCGCACAAAATGGAAGTAGTAAAACATATAATTTAAATATAGTAAGAAGTGATAATGAAACAGGAGAACCTACAGTAGATGAAATTGTAGATGAATTATGGGTAAAATCAGATGGTACTTATTTTAGTGGAATATCTTTAGATACTAAAACATCAGTTTTAATTGATAAAGTAAAATCTTTAAATGCTAATGCATTAGTTACTATAAATGGAATTGATAATATAGATGTAGATAGTAAGTTAAAAACTGGAGATATAGTAGCTATAACAAGTGCGAAAGAAACAAAATCATTTACAGTAGTAATATATGGAGATACTAATGGAGATGGAATTATTAATGCACTAGATCTACTTAGGATTCAAAAACATATACTTAATGTTTCTAATTTAGAAAATGCATCCTTTAAAGCAGCAGATGTATCAAAAGATGGTTCTATTAATGCACTAGATTTACTTAAAGTTCAGAAGCACATATTAGGTGCAGGATATATTGAACAATAGGAGGTAACATGAAAAAAAGTATTAAATATTTATCATTTATAGTCACAATACTTTTATCTATTATATTTAGTAATAGTATAGTAAGTGCTAAAAGTGCGACTATAAGTGTAAAATCAAACAATTCAGCTGTTGTAGGTAACAATATAACAGTAACAGTAACACTATCATCAAGTGATAGTTTAGGATCTTGGGATTTTACTATTGGATACGATACATCATTACTTAGACTTGTTTCATCTAATACTGAATCAGGTGGACAAAGATCTGTTGGATATGCATCAGGTAATGGTCAAAAATCAAAGACTTATACACTCGTATTTAAAACCTTAAAAAGTGGTAATGCAAGTGTATATGTATATGGATCAACTGTTTATGGATTTGATGAAACAGTTATGACTACAACTAATGGTAAGAAAACT
The DNA here is from genome assembly GCA_947632265.1 of uncultured Bacilli bacterium. Taxonomy (GTDB): domain Bacteria; phylum Bacillota_I; class Bacilli_A; order RF39; family UBA660; genus UMGS1613. The sequence continues at coordinate 29,988 of CANROP010000001.1, read as the reverse complement.
ATAAGCCTTAGAACTCAAGCAGAAATAGAGGCATCCTATTCAAAAAATAACTATCTTAGTAGTTTAAAGGTAGAAGGATATGAATTAAATGAAGAATTTAATAAAGATAATTTAGAATATTCTCTAGATTTAGATAGTACTATAGAAAATGTTAATATATCTGCAACTGTAGAAGATAAAACAGCAAGTATAACTGGAATAGGGGATATTGCTTTAGTAGAAGGAAATAATAAAATAGAGATAAATGTAACTGCTCAAAATGGAAATGTTAGAACATATATAATAAATATAAATGTTGAAGAAAAAAATCCAATTATTGTAGAGATAGATGGAAATAAATATACAATAGTAAAAAGGAAAAATAATTTAGTCGCACCTGAAAATTTTATAGAAACTACTGTAACTATAAATGGAGAAGAAGTACCAGCTTTATATAATGAAATATCTAAATATACTTTAGTAGGATTAAAAAGTGAACAAGGTGATGTAAAGTTATATATATATGATTTAGATAGTGAAAAATATACTTTATATCAAGAACTTAATTTTAATAGTAATAAATTATTTTTACTTGATACAGATGAAATACCTGAAGGTTTAATTAAAACTACAATAAATATAAATGGAGAAGATGTAGGTGCATATAAATTTGATGAAGATAATATGTATTACATATTATATGGAATGAATTTAAATACAGGTAATAAAGCATTTTATATGTATGATAAAGAAGAACATACTATACAAAGATATAATACTTTAATGATAGATAAATTAACTCGTGAAAAAGATAAGTATTTATCACTAGTCTTAGTACTTGGATGTGTATGTTTTATAGTTATGTTGTTCTTACTTATAAAGATAAATATGGATTATAAAAGGATGAATAAAAATTAATTCATTCTTTTATATTACACTATAAATATTTATAGTTATAAAAAGTATTATAAATATAAAATTTAATACACTAAAAAATTTACTTAATTTATTTTTTGTAATAGTAGATAATCCAAATAAGAATACTAATAATACAATAATACTTCCGTTAACTACATAATTTAATTTATCGTTTAATTCAGTAAAAATTAATATATAGATATAATATCCTATACAAAATAAATTAATTTCCCCAATAATATTAAGAGGGGATATACCATTTTTTTTAATCTTTACATTTTCTTTAGCGTTTTCTTCAAAATTTAACTTTAATTTTTTTGTAAATTCTAAAACTTGTGTTTTAGAATTTGTATCATCTTTATTTTCTTCACTTTTATTTAAATCTTTTAAATTATCGGATAAATCTTTTGTCTTCATCTTTTCTTCATCGATCATTTCTTCTATATCATCTTTTTTATTATTATAAAATAGAGATTCTATATCTTTATTTTTATCTTCTCTCATGATATCACCATATAAATTATAACGTATTTTAAATAAAAAATAAAGCCATGTGTAAACATAGCATTAAAATTAATAATTTATTTGCAATTTAAGATATATATGATATAATTAAGTAGGTGGTGTAAATGCAAAATGTAAATGTTACGACGATACTTTTAATGGTTTTTATACCTTTTGTTTTTGTAACTTTAATAATACCTTTTGTAAAGAAAATCGCAATCCATGTTGGCGCACTTGATATTCCAGATGAAAGAAAAGTTCATACTGAACCTATGCCTAGATTAGGTGGACTTGGTATTTATTCGGGATTTTTACTTGGATATATGATATTTGGAGAGCATACACCAGTTATGAATTCAATACTTATAGGAAGTTTCGTATTGTTAATTACTGGAATAATAGATGACGTTAATCCTCTTAAGGCATCCTATAAATTAATAGGTCAATTATTGGCAGCTTTAATTGTAGTGTTTTATGGTAATCTGCTTTTAAGAGATGTAAGTTTCTTTGGGATATATATAGATTTTAACATATGGGCTTATCCAATAACAATAATATTTATTTTAGGATGTATAAATTGTATGAATTTAATAGATGGATTAGATGGCCTTGCAGCAGGCATAAGTTCAATATTTTTTCTAACAATAGGCATTATTGCATCTTTTCAATTTAGAATAGGGCTTCCAGTAGTATTAACATTTATAATGCTTGGATCTACATTAGGATTTTTAGTGCATAATTTTCATCCTGCCAAAATATTTATGGGTGATTCAGGTTCTATGTTCTTAGGATTTATAATGGCAGTAATAACACTTTTAGGCTTTAAATCAATTTTAACTTCATCAATTATAATACCTTTTTGTATACTAATTGTTCCAATATTAGATACAGCATGTGCGATAATAAGAAGGAAAATAAAAGGTGAAAGCATTGGTACACCAGATAAAAGTCACTTTCACCATCAATTACTTAGAAGAAATTGTAGTGTAAGTGTTGCTGTACTTATAATATATCTTATAACATTTTTATTTTCAGCAGCATCTATAATTTGGATATTGGTAGATAAAAAAATAGGGTATGTTATTTATGGAATACTTATGTCATGTCTTATGATATTTGTATTTAGAACAGATATTTTATTTGAACATGATAATAAAAAAAGAAATAATGACGATTATAAAAAGTAAATTAATAATTTTATTTATATAATTTAGTAATTAAAAAATTTTTGTTTTACATACTAAAAATAAAAAAGCAACAGATATATTGCTAATTATTTTTAAATACTGTATAATTAATAAGAATTATATTAATTTAATATGTATTATTAATAATTTATATGACATTATTTTTAATCTCACATGGAGGATTTATGAGTATTAAACAAAAAATTGTATATCTATATTTTATATTATTGCCTTTTATAGATTTAATAACATCATTATTTACAAACTTAACTGATTTTCCAGTATCTCTTGGGATGATTGTAAAAGGTTTTACTGTAATTTTTGTTATTGTGTATCTATTTATGTTTACAAAATCTAAATATAAAAAGATATCTCTGTCGTATTTATTATTGCTTTTAGTATTTATATTAGTATATTTTATATTAAAACCAGATATATGGAATATTAATCTAATCTTAAGTGAAATAGTAAATATATTTAGATATATGTATTTTCCTATAATGTTAGTTGGACTTATTAATTTATCTTACGATTTTGAATTTGATAGTAAGATTATAAAAAAAATACTTTTTTATAACTGCATAACGTATACATTATTGTTACTTATTCCATATTTCACTGGAACTGGATTTAGTTCTTATGGTTCAGAGCATATATATGGAGAAAAAGGTTGGTTTTATGCAGCAAATGAAATAGGTGTAATTGCAATCTTACTTATCCCAAGTATTTTGTTTCTTTTAGATAATTCTAAAAGATGGAAATCATTTATTATATTTCCAATCCTTTTATCAATTTCAATTATAGGTACAAAAGTGAGTTATTTTGGCATGATTATAATAGTTATTTTAACTGTGATGAAGTTTTTATTTGATGAAGGTAAAAAATGTATAATATTATCTATTTTAGTTTTAATTTTTCTTGCGATAGCTTGTTCAATGTCGCCAACTGTTTCAAATTTTAATAGATTGATATCTAATTCTGAAAAAATTGAAAATAACATAAACGAAGATAATAATTTAATCACTGAAAAACCTGGTTCTAACGGAAATATAAATCCAGGTAATATTCAAGATTCAACTACCAAAGAAGATAATAATACTGTAAGAAATTTTTTAAATACTATATTAAGTGGAAGATATGATTTCTTTATAAAAAATTATAATGTTTATAAAAAAAGTGGAATGTCTAATATACTATTTGGTTTAGGTTTTAGCGATAGGGAGAATTTAGATTACACTTTCGATAGAAAATTAATTGAAATCGACTTCTTAGATGTTCTTATACATTATGGATTAGTAGGATTTATTATATATTTCTTACCATTAATATATTTTATTTATAAAATAATTATAAACTTTAAACATATAAAAGTGGACACTGTTTATTACATTCTTATTTTAGTTTTAGGACTTTCAATATCTTGTCTAGCTGGTCATGTCTTATCAGCACCTTCAGTTTCAATATATATTATACTGATTGCTTTAATTATAAAAAGTAATATTGAAGAAACTAGGATGTCTACAAATAAAATTAAATGTTAACAGACTGTTAAAAATTTAAAAACAGTCTTTTTATTTTACTAAAAATATATTACAATATATATGTATATTGAATTTTACATAATGAGAGGGTGAAAAAATTATGTATAAGTATTCATATAATTATTTAAAAACTTTTGGCTTTAAAATTTGGATATGTCAAATTTTAATATTAATGTTAAATAAGTTTAATATTTTAAAAAAATTAAATACTAAATTAAAAGTTATAAAAAATAATGAAATTTTAAAATTTTTAAAGCAAAATTTTTCTGATGAATTAAATTATTATAAAAATTATAAATCAGATATTGAAGTAGTGAGTAATAAGATTTGGGTATTTTGGTGGCAAGGAGTAGAAAATGCTCCTGAATTAGTAAAAAAATGTGTTCAAAGTATAAAATTATATAATAAAGATAAAGATGTAATTATAATTGACAAGAATAATATAAATGAATATTACAATATTCCTGATTATATGTTAAAAAAAATAGAATTGAGAACTATGACAATCACACATTTATCAGATATTCTTAGATTTAATTTATTAAAAAAATATGGTGGATTTTGGATTGATTCTACAATAATGTTCACTGATAATGTCTTTAATACAAAAAACTTTGATAAATTTTATACTGTAAAATTTAAATGTGATGATGTAACTAGTATATCAAAAGGTATTTGGTGTGGTTTTTTCATTGGAGGAATTAATCCTGAATTTTATGAAGTGATGAGCTCATTATTAAATTCATATCACAAAAAATATGATTTATTAATAGATTATTTTTTAATAGATTATTTTATAAAACTTAGTTATGAAAGTAATAAACTAATTAAAGATAGATTTGATAATGTTGATTATAATAATCAAAAAATTCATGAATTACAAAGAATTATGTATTGTAAATACGATGAAAAAACTTATAATGAACTATTAAAAACAAATAAGATTCACAAACTTTCATATAAAAATATTAAAAATTTTGATAAAGAATCATTGTATTATAAAATAATCTTAAGAGGAGATAACCGATGAGGAAGTGTGGAATTTTAACATGGCATTATTTAGATAATTATGGAAGTTTTTTACAAGCATATTCTATTTATACAATATTTAAACAAAAAGGATTAGATGTAAAATTAATCAATTATAGGCCTGGAGCTAAGACAGGAAAGATAAATGAATTATTAAGATTAATTAAATATAATTTGCCTTTTAAAAAAGGAAAAGATTTAAGAAAAAAGAAATTTTATGATTCTAGAAAAAAATTATTTATAGAAACAAAGATGTGTGCGAGTGGTAAAGAGTTAAAAACTCTTGAAAAATTTGATATTTATGTATGTGGAAGTGATCAAATATGGGCTTCTAATAGATTTGATAAAACTTACTTATTTGATTTTACAGAATCTGAAAACAAATTTTCCTATGCTGCTTCTACAGTTATAGACGATTATAGTGAAATTGAAAAAAATCAAATAAAAACATTTTTACCAAAGTTTAAACTTATTTCAGTAAGAGAAGAAAAGGGAATAGAAATTTTAAGCAAAATAATAGATAGAGATATTCTAGAAGTATTAGATCCAACACTTTTAATTAATAAAAATGATTGGTTAATGAATAGTAATAAAGTACCTTATAGTGATTATGTTTTATGTTATCTAATAGGAGATGAATGTAAGTACAAAAATATAATATTAGAGTTTGCTAAAAGAGAAAACAAAAAAGTTATAAATATATGCATAAAGGAAAGTCAAAAATTCGGTGATGTCATACTTGAAGATTTAGGACCATTTGAATTTTTAGATTTCATTAATAATTGTTTTATGTTTTTTACTGATTCTTATCATGGAACATTATTTTCTATAAATTTTAATATTGAATTTTATTCACTTAAACGATTTGAAGATAGTGAAAATAACAATCAAAATGATAGAATAATTAATATATTAAAGAAACTAGATTTAATGTCAAGATTTATTGATAAAAACTCAGTAATAGATGGTAGTAAAATTGATTATAAAAAAGTTAATCAAAGACTAGATGAATACAAAAAGAAGTCTTTTGAATATATAGACAGTATTATTAAAGGGATATGATATAATGATAGAAATTAAAAAAGAAAGTGAATGCTGTGGATGTCAAAATTGTGTAAATCTATGTCCTAAAAAGTGTATAAGTTTGAAAAAAAACGAGGAAGGATTTTGGTATCCTGTTGTCGATAAAGAAAAATGTATAAATTGTCATATATGTGAGATGAATTGTCCATTTATTAATGTGTTAAAAAATAAGATAAAGTTTGAACCTATTGTAGTTGGAGTCTATAATAAAAATAAAAAAATAAGAAAAAAAAGTACATCTGGTGGGGTGTTTTTTGAGATAGCTAATTATGTTATTAGAAAAAATGGTGTCGTATTTGGCGCAAAATATGATAAAAGTTTAAATGTCGTTCATTCTTATACCGAATCTATGGAAGGAATATTCGAATTTATGGGATCTAAGTATGTACAAAGTGATGTTTCTAATAACTATAGACAAGTAGAAAAATTTCTAAAACAAGATAGGATTGTATTATTTAGTGGCACACCATGCCAAATAGCGGCACTTAAGTTATTTTTAAGAAAAGATTATGATAATTTAATTTGTCTAGATTTCGTGTGTGAGGGAGTACCTAGTAGTATATTTCTTGAGTCATTTATCGCATACTATGAGAAAAAATATAATTCAAAAATAGTAAAATTTGAATTTAGAAATAAAAAGAATGGATGGTTAAATTTTTCAAATTGTATATATTTTGAAAATGGGGTTAAAAAATATATTTATAGAAATTATTCGGTACTTTGTAATTTAGTTTTTTCTGCAATATCATTTAGAAATTCATGTTATGAATGTAAGTATAGAGAGTTAAATAGTAATTCTGATTTTAAACTTGCTGATTTTTGGAAAGTGAAAAAGTCAAAAAATACAAAGTATAATTATTTTGGAGTTTCACATTTAGTTATAAATTCTGATAAAGCAAAAAAAATATTTGATGAAATTAAAGATAAATTTGAAGTGTTTGAATCAGATATAGATGAATTAAAAAAACTTAATGAAACTTTCTCAAATTATGAGATAGATATTAGTAAAAGAGAAAAATTATACTCAGATATAAAAAATAAAAACAAGCAAGAAATTTATGAAACAATTTCAAATTATTATGTTTATACTAAAAAAGATAAATTTAAACAATATATAAGAGTGAAATTATCTTCAATCAAAAATATGTTAAGGCGGTGAATTTATTGAGAACAACTAATTCTTTAAAAAATATTATTACAACTTTAATACCCTACATGATAATAGGTTTACTTGGATTTTTAAAAGTTAAAGTATTTGTAGGTGGATTATCAGAAGATATCTATTCATTAAATCAATTATTTTATCAAATCATGAGTTATCTTGCTTTAGCGGATGCAGGATTTGGAGTAATAATTGTTCAGAAAATGTATAAATCATTTATTACAAATGATAGGGATGAAATAAACAATTTGTATAGTACTCTTAAAATATTCTTTAGAAGAATTGGATATTTTATGATTGTCGCCTCTATTATACTTTCATTTTTTATAGATATATTTGCAAATGTTTCAGTTGATAAAACTTATATTCAAATTATATTTATTATATTTGTATTTAGAAATTCATTAGATTATTTCTTAAGCACACCAAGATATATAATACAAGCTGATCAAAAAATGTATAAAATTAATATTTTAGTAAATCTAATCAAGATTATTGAAAATTCAGTTGAAATTATTTTAGTACTTATGGGTGTAGATTATTTATATGTTTTATTACCTGGAATAGGAATAAATATTTTATTTAACTATATTATAAATCAAAAAATTTATAAACTATATCCTTGGATTACTTATACTAAAAAATATAATAAAGAATATCTAAAGGATAAATACGTTTTAATAAGTCAAAAATTATCTGGAATATTTTATAGTAATACAGATATAATTTTAATTTCTTCTATTATTAATCCAGTTGCAGTCATAATATATACTTCATATAATTATATTTCAAAGTTTATAACGGATTTAGTATTTATGATCGCATCGGCAATAACTCCTAGTTATGCTAATATAATAAACAATAAAAATGAAGAAAATAAGTTTGAAGTGTTTGAAGAATTAAATATAGTATTTTATTTTATCGCATCTTTTATAAGTGTTACTTTGTATGTATTATTTAATAATTTTATATCATTATGGGTAGGAGAAGAATATTTAATAGATTTATTTGGATTATTCTTGTTTATATTTATAACATATAGAAATATATCAGTTCGTCCAATATATATACTTATAAATAGTTTAGGATTATTTAAAGAAAGTAATAAAGCTATATTACTTGAAGCATTTTTAAACTTTACTTTATCTATAATTTTGATATTCAGTATGGGAATAAATGGTGTTTTACTTGGTACAGTAATATCTACTATGATAACCACATTTTTATATTTTCCATATTATATATATAAAAATGTATTTGAAGAAAAACCACGTAAATATTTTATTAAATATTTTGCATGCCTTTTAATAACAATTGCATTAATAACTATTATAAAAATTATTGGAATACCTTCTATGAATTCAATATTTATTTGGTTATTATATGCAGTAATCTATTCACTTGTCACACTAATTTTACTATATACTATATATATGATAATATTTAAATCATTTAGAAAAGTTAATGATAGAATTATGTATTTACTAAGAAAATTTAAAGGAGTGGTAGTAAAATGAAAATATATGTTATAATGCCAACATATAACGATGGAAATAGTATTATTGAAACATTAAATTCAGTATTAGTACAGACTTACAAAAACTGGAATTTAATCATAGTAGATGATGGCTCTAGCGATAATACAAAGGAATTAGTAAATAAATTTATTAATGAAAATCATTTAGAAAATAAAGTAAAATATGTTTATCAGGACAATTCTGATCAATTGAATGCTATTAAAAATGGAATGAATTATGTCCATGAAGATGATTCTATTATTTATATACTTCATTCAGATGACTTACTAACAGATGAAAATGTTTTTTCAAAAGCGATAAATTATTTTGAAACTCATGACTATGATGCGATACTAGGGGATTTGGATTTAATAGATGGAAATTCAAATAATATAGGTGTTCAAAAAATAAGAAATTATAAGAATTCAGACGATGAACTTGCTTTACAAACACTTTGGTTAGGTAGACAATTATATATAGATTTTGCATTTTGGAAGAAGAATGTATTTTTTAAAGAAGTTTATAATAATTATTTAAATTGGAATATGCCATACTGGCTATCAATAGATTTAAAAAAAGCCTCTATGTTGAATGTACAAAAAGTAGATTTTAAGTTTATTAAATATAGAATTTTTGAAGGAAATTATATAAATAATGAGATAGGTGTTTTAAATGTATTGAATGGGGAATTAAGAACTTTAATTGGATTATTGAAATATTATAATTTACCTATGTATACTTTTCAGTATTTAGTCTATAGAACTTTTAATAAATTAAGATTAAATTACAAATGCATATATAAAAAAGAAGAAAGTAAAAATAAATATAAAATAATAAAATTTGCGATTAATAAAAGAATAAAAAATTTAGATAAATATCCATATTATAAAGCAATATTAGATTTTTATAAAAATATACAAAATAACAATACTATAAAATTAAAGAATATAGATAATAGCTCTGTATTTTTAGGATCTGATATGAGAAAGTTTAATAATCTCATGTTAAATAATAAGTTACCAAAATTATATTATGATTTATTTAAGAAAATGGAAAAAGGTTTTAAAACAGTAGAAACAACAAAAATGGATTATGATAATGTTGTTAATATATTAAAATTTATGGATATATACTATGATGTAAATATAATAATAAAATAAATAATTATAAAAAATATATACAAATGTATAAAATTTTAATATAATGTAGTTAAGATTAGTAATAGGAGGTTTTATATGATACCAAAAAAAATTCATTATGTATGGGTTGGTGGAAAGGACAAGCCTAAAGATATAAAAAAATGTATGAAAACTTGGGGAAAACATTTAAAAGATTATGAGATAATAGAATGGAATGAAAATAATTTTGATATTAATTCTCATCCTTTTTGTAAGGCTGCATATGAGGCTAAAAAGTGGGCTTATGTTAGTGATTATATACGTGCTTACGTAATATATAATGAAGGTGGAATATACTTAGATACAGATGTTTTAATATTAGATAATTTTGATAAATTTCTATCACATCGTGCATTTGTAGGCTTTGAAAATCCTAAATACCCATTTACTGCAGTTTTTGGTGCTGAAAAGGGCCATCCACTTTTAAAAACTATATTAAAATATTATGATGATTTAGAAAAATATAGTTTTAATTTTGAAGATAACAATACGATACTAGTTTCTGATATATTGATAAATGACTTTGGATGTAAAATAGGTAACGAGTATCAAGAACTTAAAGATGGAATAGTAGTATATCCAGATAATATTCTTTGTAATCCGTCTAAAGATTCAGTTTCTATACATGTTTTTACAGGCACTTGGTTAGAAGGTAAAAAACCACTTGCTAGAAAAGTTAATAAATTTTTGAAATTAAGTATTAATAATAAAATGAAAGCAAAACTTTTTGCTAAATTTATAACAAATAGAGGTAAAAAGAAATAAAAAGTTCATTATTAAGTTTAATAAGAGTAGTATCTATGATTTTAATAACTTCATGTCATATTTGCATTGTTCAGTAAAATGTGATATATTTTGAAAGGTGATGAGAATGAAAAAATTTATAAATTGTGTTTTTAATAACAGTTTTGGTGTAATTTTTATAGCTATTATTATTTTTTATTTGTTTAATATATCAAATTATTTATTTAAAAATCCAGGATTTTTAGTGTTAATACCTGCAATAATAATTTTAATGTTATGGTATTTTCTATATTGTAAATTATCAAAAATACAACAAAAAAGTGATAAAAAATTGTCATTAATAATTTTTTTTGGATCTTTCATAATCTATTTAATTTGGGGGTTATTTGCTAAAACTCAACCTATCTCTGATTATGAAGTTATTTTTAATGGAGCAAAAGATGTTATAAATGGAACTTTTGCTAAACAAAGTTTTGATCCAACTAATTATTTTTATTATTATAATCATCAAATTGGTCATACATTATTTGTGGCTATAGAAATGTTTTTTACTGGTGGAAGTTTAGCTGCTTTAAAAATATTAGAAATTATTTTTTTATCTGCTACTAATCTTTTGTTATATAAATCAGTAAAAAAAATTTTTTCTGATAAATCTGCACTTATAATTACTATTGTTTATAGCACATTAATATTTAATGTGCTGGGTAGCTCTGTTATTAATAATCAACATATTACTGCATTTTTTTATATGCTTGGATTATATTTTTTCGTCAAGAATGATAAAATCTTAGGCAAAATATTATGTGGTATGTTAGTGTCAATTGCAACTATAATTAGACCATCATCAATTATTATTCTTCTTGGTTTTGTATTTTATCTTATTTGGCTAATTATTAAAAAAAGCTCTAGGAGGCAAAATTTAATACATCTTACAATGATTATATTATCTTTCTTTATTACAACAGAAGCAATTAATACTATAGTAGTAAAAACTCATTTAGCTCCTTCTTCTATAACTGAACCAAAAGTTCCGTATTTTAAATATATTTTAGGTTTCCAGTGGCACGGACTACATAATATTCCAACAATTGATAAAATTAAAAATACAACATATTTAGGATTAGAAAAAGAAAATTTTAATTATGAAGAATACAATGAAAAATCAAAAAAATATATAATTGATTCTTATCTTCACAATACAGCCAGTGTTTTAAGATATATTAGAAATAGGCTAAATTACTTTACAGCAGAACCTGACTGTCAAGTAGATTGGGCTAAACGAGGATATAAAGATACATTGAGTGGACAAGTTTTAGTAAAATATGGTTATGCTGAATACTTATTATTGATAATATTTTCTTTAATATCGGTTATATTGTATCTTAAAAATAAAATAAAAAATAAAAAAGATATTGATATTTATAATTTGTTTATAATTATATTCATTGGATACTTTTTAGTACATACGGTTATTGAATGTCAAACTAGATATCGTTATGATCAGTATATAATGCTTACAATAATATCATTACCTATTGTAAAAATTATATTTGAATATTTAGATAACAAAGTGAAAAAAATTACTAATAAAAATATTGAAATATAAAGGAATGTTTACGATAAAAGGGGTAAGTAATTCCTTTTATGTTTTAAATATGTTAAATAAATTTGAATTTGCAACTTTTTTATGAGAAATTTCGCATAAAAAAAGTTAATATCGGTAACATTTTTAATACAATCAACATATAATCCATTTATTTATTTTAGATTTTGAAATAAAACATTTTTACTAATAATAGGTTGTTATTACTATTTGAATTGTGATATTATATAATTAAAGAAATGGAGGAAATAGAAAGTGAAATTATATTTTGTTGTTCCATGCTATAATGAAGAAAAAATGTTACCTATAAGTGCTCCTAAATTAAAGCAAAAGATGCTTGACTTAATTAAAAGTAAAAAGATTGGTAAAGATAGCAAGATTGTTTTAGTTAATGATGGTTCTAAAGATAATACTTGGAATATTATTAGTGATTTATGTGATAAAGACAAAACCTTTATAGGTATAAAATTATCAAGAAACGTAGGTCATCAAAATGCATTGTTAGCTGGGCTTATGTATGCAAAGGAAAGTGCAGATGCTACAATATCATTAGATGCTGATTTACAAGATGATATTGAGTCCATAGATAAAATGGTTGATGCATATCTTAATGGCGATGATATAGTATATGGAGTTCGTTCATCTAGAAAAAATGATAAATTATTTAAACGTGTAACAGCCCAGGGGTTCTATAAAATTATGCAAAAAATGGGTGTGGAAACTATTTATAATCATGCCGATTATAGACTTATGTCTAAAAGGAGTTTAGATGCTCTTTCAAAATTTGAAGAAGTAAACTTGTTTTTACGTGGCATGGTACCTTTAATTGGCTTTTCAAGTTCAATTGTTACTTATGAAAGGAAAGAAAGAGAAGCTGGAGAATCCAAATATCCTTTAAGAAAAATGTTACATTTAGCACTTGATGGCATAACTTCATTTAGTGTTAAACCAATAAAAATGATAATTTTTTTTGGAATTGTGGTTAGTTTTTTAAGCTTTCTGGCTTTAATTTATACTTTGATTGTCAAATTTAATGGCTATGCTGTAAATGAATGGACATTTATAGCAGTATCAATATGGCTATTAGGTGGAATTCAGGTGCTTGCTATTGGTATAGTAGGAGAATATATTGGAAAGATTTATCAGGAAACTAAACATCGTCCAAGATATTTTATAGATAAAATTATTGATTAATAAAAGTGATATGTAAAATTTAAATTATTGATTTTTGTAAATGTTAAAATTAAAGTTAATATAAAAATAATACTAATGAATCAAATATCAATAATTAATATAAAGTTGATAAAGTTCAACTAAAAAAATAAAATATAATAAAATTTTAAAATTGAGTGGCAAATATTTATATTATATTTATTTTAAATAGGTATTCATTGTTAAGTATAATTGATATTACAATTTTAAATATTATATTAACAATAATTTTTATAATAATTTCATTGCTTATATTATTTCATTTATATAATAAATTTATTAATAGATTTATTATTAAAAATTATTTGAGTTAAGGAGATGTTTAATTCTTGAAAAAAGTAGCGATTTTTTGTGATAATTTAAATGTGGGAGGAATTCAGAAATCATTAATAAATTTATTAAATAATTTTAATTTTAAAGGATATAATATAGATTTATTTTTGTTTGAAAAAAATAACTTTTTTCAAAATAAAATTCCATCAAATATAAAAATAACTTATTTAAATAAATTTCCATTTATAACTAAATTTATGTATTTTAATATAGTAAAGTTTATATTTAAAAATAAATTTAATTTTAATGGTTATGATGTTGCGATTGATTTTGATAGTTATCAAAATTATACGGCTTTAGGTGCGATTAGTACGAATGCTAAAAGAAAAATTATGTGGATTCATAATGATGTAGTAGAGAAAAGAAAATCAGAAATTAAATATAGGATTTTACACCATTTCTTTAAATCTAAATATAAATACTTCGATGAATTTGTTGGTGTATCTGATGGAGTAATAGAACCTTTTAAAAAATTAAATAAAATAAATGGCGCAAAATTTACTGTTATTCCTAATTATATAGATACAAACGAAATACTTAATAGTTGTCATGAAAAGATAAATTTTGATGTAGATAGTAATACTTATAATATAGTATCTGTAGGTAGATTGTGTCATCAAAAAGGATTTGATATTTTGATTTCTGAGATAGAAAGATTGTTAGAATATCGTAGTGATTTTCATTTATATATTATAGGTGATGGAAATGAAAAGAAAAAATTAACTAAAATTGTAAATCAAAAAAAATTAAATTCATATATAACTTTTTTAGGAAATCAAAAAAATCCTTTTGTATATATGAATAAGATGGATGCATTTGTTTTAATGTCTAGATATGAAGGGCAGGGAATGGTTATATTAGAGGCTAAAACATTAGGCCTTAATATATTTATTCCAAAGCATTTAGAAAAATATGTAGAAGATATAAAAGGTTATGATGATCCAATATATGAATTATCTAAAGCGACTAAAAAAGAAAAAATTAAAGATAAATTAGATGATTATAATAATAATATTATAGTTTCATTTGAAAGATTATTAGGAGGCAAAAATGATTAAAGTAATGACAATATTTGGCACAAGACCTGAAGCTATTAAGATGGCTCCACTTGTAAACGAATTAAAAAAAAGAAAAGAGATAGAATGTGTAGTCTGTGTTACTGCGCAACACAGACAAATGTTAGATCAAGTTATGGATGCATTTAATATTAAATCAGATTATGATTTAAATATAATGAAGCAAGGTCAGACATTAACTGATGTAACTACAAGAGCTATTCTAGGATTAGAAAGTGTTATAAAAGAAGTAAATCCTAATCTTATATTAGTTCATGGAGATACAACAACAACGTTTGCAGGTGCATTAGCTGCATTCTATAATCAAGTAGATATTGGACATGTAGAGGCAGGTCTTAGAACTTATGATAAATATTCTCCATATCCAGAAGAAATGAATAGACAGATGGTAAGTTGTTTAGCAGATTTACATTTTGCTCCTACTAAACTTAGTGCGGATAACTTAATTAAAGAAGGTAAAGATAAAGATAATATATATATAACTGGTAATACGGTTATAGATGCTATGTCAACAACAGTTAGAGATGATTATAAACATGAGGTATTAGATTGGGTTTCATCTGATAAAATGATTTTATTAACCGCGCATCGTCGTGAAAATTTAGGAGAACCTATGAGAAGAATATTTACTGCTATAAAAAGAATTGTAGATGAATTTGACGATGTAAAAGTGGTATATCCAATACATATGAATCCTAAAGTTAGAGAGGTCGCACTTGCTGTATTTAAGGATTGCGATCGAGTTAAATTAATCGAACCATTAGAAGTATTAGATTTTCATAACTTTATTAATAAATCATATATAATTTTAACTGATAGTGGTGGAATACAAGAGGAAGCACCATCATTAGGAAAACCTGTATTAGTACTTAGAGATACAACAGAAAGACCAGAGGGTATAGAAGCAGGGACATTAAGATTAGTTGGAACTGATGAAGAGTCAATTTATGAAAATACAAAAGAATTATTACTAAATAAAAAAACATACGATAATATGAGTAAAGCATCTAATCCATATGGAGATGGACAAGCAAGTAAAAGAATTGTGGATGCTATAATAGAAAGATATAAGGATTTTATTTAATAAATTAAAAGAGGTGTAGGATGAAGAAAGTTCTTTTTATCGCATCTACAGGTGGACATTTAAGTGAACTACTACAATTAGAACCTTTATTTAAAGAATACAATAGTTATTTGATAACTGAAAAAACAGATTCTACTATTGGATTAAAAAATAAATTTAATCATGTAAACTATTTAGTTTATGGGACAAAAGATCATAAATTTTCATATATATTTAAGTTTGCTTATAATAGTTTTAAATCTTTAATATTATATTTAAAAATAAGACCAAAAGTAATTGTAACTACAGGAACACATACTGCTGTTCCTATGTGTTATATAGGAAAATTATTTAGAAGTAAGATAATATTTATTGAAACGTTTGCTAATAACAAAACTAAAACATTATCAGGTAAATTAGTTTATAGAATAGCTGATAAATTTATTGTACAGTGGGAAAGTATGTTAGAACTTTATCCAAATGCAATCTATAGGGGGTGGATTTACTAATGATTTTAGTTACATTAGGTACACAAGATAAAAAATTTTATAGATTGTTAGAATCAGTTCAAAAACTTATAGATAAAGGTGTAATAAAAGATAAAGTAATAGTACAAGCAGGATTTTCTAGTGATTTTAAATCAAATAATATGGAGATTTTTAATTTAATACCTATGGATGAATTTGATAAATTAATTAGCAGTTGTGATTTATTAATTACACATGGTGGAGTAGGGTCAATACTATCTGGATTAAAACATAATAAAAAAGTAATAGCTGCTGCACGATTAAAAAAATATGGAGAACACACTAATGATCATCAATTACAGATAATAGAAAATTTTTCTAATAATGGTTATATTTTAAATTTAGAAGATTTTGATAAATTAGAAGAATTATTAAAAAAAGTTAAAGATTTTAAACCAAAAAAATATAAAAGTAATAATGAAAATTTTGTTAAATTATTAAAACAAGATATAGATTCATACTTGAGTTAAAATATATTATTATTTATTAAAGAAGTGCATATAATATAATAAAAGTAAATAGATTTTCATAAGAAAATTTAAAAAAATAGCCAATTTGACAAAAAAGTGTAAATTTGCTATAATGGTAATCGTTGATGGCACATTATTCTAGTCATTATATTTATTATGAAGGCGGGGCTAAAAATCCGCTAAAGAGCATATCTGTGAAACTTTTGGTGCTTGCTTCTTTCGCCCAGATTGGGGTGAGTGCTGGAAATGAGAGTGTTGGGCATCCATAATGGCATATGCAAATGACCCACCATTCGTGGAGACTTACTATTGTGTTTAGCCTATACGTAATTTACTGACGGACTGAATACGAAGTGAGATTAAACCTACCAAGCGATGAAAGTTGCGGGTAGCGTAGCTTGTCTTGAGTGAATAATTGGGATAATTGAATAAACATTTCTATAAGTTTTTAGCTAGAACCTAGAGGAGTGCAATTTGAAATATTATTTGCAAAAAAGAATTAATAGTAAATAGTGGTGAGGAAATCTCCTAGAGTGTTGTTAATATGGGATTGCAGTGCGTACTAAGTGGCAATCAAGTAGTGTATTTGGCGACAATATACTGAAACTTTTAAAGGGGAACCGCTTATTGGTAACGGTAAGTAAGTTTTAGGGAAATCCGACTTGACCTATGACGTAAAGTTAACTGTATTAACGCCATAATGAAGTGTGAGAAAGGCAAATTGCCTTTTTTTGTTTACTAAATATTTTTTTTATGTTATACTTACTATAGGTGATAGTATGAATGATGAAGAATTAATAAAAGAAGAAACTAGTGATAATAATGAAGTTGAAAATAGTGAAGAACTAGTAGATGAAACACTTAACACAACTAATGAATTAGAAGAAATAAATGAAGAAGAAACTAGTGATAATAATGAAGTTGAAGATACTAAAAAATTAGTAGATGAAACATCTAAAGAAGATGATGTATTAGAAGATTTAAAAAAAGACGAAACAAATAATGATATGGCAGATGACTTTGTAGAAAAAGAAAAGAAAATTAAAAAGGAATATATAATTGTTCTAGTATTATATTTAATAGTTATTATTTTATCAGTATTTTTTGTATTAGGTTTATTAAATAAAAAAGATGAAATAATAAGTCAAAATGAGCAAAATGTAAATAAAAATAATGATAGTATTAAAGAAGATCCAAATGATAAAAATACACTTGATGAAACAGATGTTGAAGAAAATAATCAAGATTCTAGTATTGATTCAGGATTACTTGATTATATAAGATAGGTTGATAAAATGAAAAAGAATCCTAAAAAGAAAAAGTTAGTTGATTATGTATGGATAGGAAAACTTGTACTTTTAGCTTTCTTAATATCGATTGCTTTTACATTTATATCTGAAACAGCAATACCAAACGTAAACATTATAATTGGTATACTTCTTACACTTTTATTTATCTTTATAGGAGTTTTATTTGATATGATAGGGGTTGCTGTAGCATCCGCAGATGAAGCTGTATTCCATTCGATGTCAGCTAGAAGTGTTAAGGGTGCGAAGATGGCAGTTAGATTAAAAAAGAATGCAGATAAAGTATCTAGTTTTTGTAACGATGTAGTTGGAGATATATGTGGAATTATATCAGGATCTACAGGTGCGGTTATAGCATTAAAAATAACAGAAAATTTTAATTTTAATAGTCTTGTTGTAACATTAATTACAATGAGTATAATATCATCTATAACTATAGGTGGTAAAGCTATAGAAAAAGGTCTTGCAATGAGTAAGAGTAATGAGATATTATATGTTTTTGCACGTGTCTTAAGCATATTTAAAAGAAATTGAGGTGTATTATGAATAACAAAGGTTTTACCTTAGCAGAATTACTTGCTGTTTTTGTTCTATTATTAATAATATTTATGATTGTATATCCAAGTGTAAATAAAGTTATAGATAATAGTAAGAATGTTACTTATGAAAAACAGATCGATAGCATTTTATCTGCTGCATATGATTGGTCTTTAAAAAATCCATCTAAATTACCAGATGATGATAGTAAAATTTATGTAACACTTGCTTTATTGAAAAGTGAGTCATTGTTAGATTCAAATTTAATCAATCCTAAAACTAGAGAGCCATTTTCTAATGACTTAGTTATAAGTATATCTAATGTGGGTTCAAGCTATAAAAATAAACCTACAAATTCTAAAAAATATGGAGATTATTTATATAAGGTAGAAGATACTGAATCTACTAGCGAAAAGCCTAGTATAATACTTACTGGACTTCCACAGGATTCAAAAGGTAATTATGTAACTGAGATAGATTTAAATAGTGTATTTGAAGATCAAAAATATACTGCAACATCAAGTAATGGAGTAGATTTAACAAGTAGAGTTATAATTACTATAATTAAAGATGATAATAGTGTAGATATAGTAGATACAAGTATTGCTGGAATATATTATATATATTATACTGTTGTAGATGATTTTGGAAATTCTAATGTTGTAGTTAGAAGTGTAATAGTAACAGATAATTCTCTTCCTATTATTAATGTTCCAGAAAGTTCTACTGTAAGTTTGGGTGATACTAATTTTGATTTAATGGAAGGAGTCACTTGTACTGATAATAGTGGGAAGTGTGATATTTCTATTAAAGAAGATGATTCATTTAATATAAATATCTCTAATAAATATGTAGTAGAATATTCTGCAAAAGATCCAAGTGGTAATACTTCTACTAAAAAAAGAGTAATAAATGTAGAATAATAGTTATTATTTATAGTTAAAATAAAACATGAAAAAGAAGAAAAATTTAGAATTTTATATTATAAATTTTTCTTCTTATTTTTTCTATTAAACATGAATGGAAAAGTTTAAAATATAATTTATTTTAAATAATACTAATAAAAAATGAGTTAATTATCTTAACTCATTTATTTCACTAATTGATAGTCCTGTAGCTTCTGATATAATGTTTATATCTATATTCTTTTTAAGTAAATTTTTTACAGTAGATTTTATTCCTTCTTTTTTTCCCTCAAGTTTTCCCTCAAGTTTTCCTTCAAGTTTTCCTTTTTCGTACCTTTCTTTCATTGATTTCTCGTATGATGCTTTTATTAACTCATCTTTATCATAAAGTAATCCCAACCTTTTACCTTGACTATATCTTAATTGTTTTTTTAGTATCATTTCTAAAATTTCATCTCCTTTCGCAAGCTTCTTTGATAATTCTATATCTTCTGACCCTATCATTCCTAATAATCTTTCTTTTATGCTTAATTCGCTTACATCTTTATTGTAACACAGTTTAACAAAATATGGAATATTTATACGTATTATTTCCATTGAATCCAGATATATTTTATCTGTTCCTCTTATTATTAAGTTTATGTGATCTATAGGATCTATAAACTCACCTTCAAAATTCAAATTAACTTGAATTTGTTTCTCAAAATCATCATAGTTTTTTGCTTGATCTGATGAAACAACTGCAATTTTGTTCATATAGAAGAAATTTCTTTCCATTATCATATTGTTTACAACTGTATTTAATTCTATACCAATTATTGTTTTGTTTTCTAATCTAGCTATCAAGTCTACTATAGTGCTTTTTTCTTTATATGGAAAATTTATTATCTCTGGATATATAAATGTTTCTATTTCACTATCTACTTCAGATGTTTCTTTTATTAAAAGACTAGGTATACGTTTATCTTTTCCAATAATAAATATTTTTTTATACATTTTATCGTACCTTATCGGTATAAATTTAAGATTTTCCATGATTTATTCTCCTTTCAAGTTGCATTATATAATACCCATAAACTAAAGTCAAAGATGCATTTTTAACGTTTTGAACACAAAAAAATACAGAATTTAAATTTCTGTGTACATTTTTTTTAATTTCTGCATTTTTTACTATTCATTTTTTAAATTTAGTATTTTTAAAATTTTTTCATACTTTTAATTAATATTTTAAATATATATTTTTAAAATATTAATATTAACAACACAATAAAACATTTTTTCTTTGACTTTGATTTTAAAAGTATGCTATAATGTGTTAGGTGAATAGATATGGTAAAGTATGATGAAAGCTCAATAAAAATATTAGAAGGACTTGAAGCAGTTAGAAAAAGACCAGGAATGTATATTGGTTCAACTGATAAAAGAGGACTTCATCATTTAGTATGGGAAATCGTTGATAATAGTATAGATGAGGTTATCAATGGCTTTGGTAATAAAATAAAAATAATAATTCATAAAGATCACAGTATAAGTGTCGAAGATGAAGGACGTGGAGTTCCTGTTGGTATGCATTCAAGTGGAAGAACTACTCCAGAAGTAATTTATACAGTTCTTCATGCAGGAGGTAAATTCGAATCAAGTGGTTATACTGTATCTGGCGGACTACATGGCGTTGGAGCATCCGTAGTAAATGCATTATCTAAATGGATGGAAGTAACAATTAAAAGAGATGGGTATGAATATTTCATTAGATTTAAAAATGGTGGAGAAGTTGATGTACCATTAACTAAAAGAGATAAAACTAGTAAAACTGGTACTAAAGTAAGATTTATGCCAGATGATGAGATATTTTCAACTACTAATTTTTCGTTTACAACTATATGTGAAAGAATGCAGGAGAGTGCTTTCTTACTAGAAGGACTTACTATAGAAGTAACAGATGAAGAAGATAATAAACATGAAACTTTTTGTTATGAAGATGGATTAAAAGCATTTGTAGAATATATAAACGAAGATAAAAATGAATTACATAAAACTATGGTAATAAGTGGCTCTAAAGATAAAATAGATGTTAAAGTAGCATTCCAATATACAGATTCTTATGCTGAAAATATAGTATCATTTGTAAATAACGTTAAAACTAGTGATGGCGGAAGTCATGAGGTTGGATTTAAAACCGCACTCACTCGTGTATTTAATGAGTATGCAAGAAATAATGGATATCTTAAAGCTAAAGATAAAAATTTAGAAGGTCCAGATACAAGAGAGGGATTAACTGCTGTAATAAGCTTAAAAATACCAGAAGAATTATTACAATTTGAAGGCCAGACAAAAGGTAAACTAGGTACACCTATAGCTCGTCCTGTAGTAGATAGTATAGTATCTGAAAAATTACAATTCTTCTTAGAAGAGAATAAAGCAATCGCAACTACAATACTAGATAAAATATTAAAAAGTCGTAATGCACGTGAAGCAGCGAGAAAAGCGAGAGATGAAGCAAGAAATGGTAAGAAAAAAGATAAAAATGAAAGAACTATTAGTGGTAAATTAACACCAGCTCAAAGTAAAAATCCTAAAATAAATGAACTATTCTTAGTAGAGGGAGATTCTGCTGGTGGAAGTGCGAAAACTGGTAGGGATCGTAAATATCAAGCAATACTACCATTAAGAGGTAAAGTTTTAAATACAGAAAAAGCTTCTTTAGATGAAGCATATAAAAATGAAGAAATAAATACTATGATATATGCGATAGGAGCAGGAGTAGGCTCTAGTTTTGATGTAAGTGAAAGTAATTATGATAAAGTAATAATTATGACAGATGCTGATGTAGATGGATCACATATTCAGATATTACTTTTAACATTTTTCTATAGATATATGAAACCTTTAATAGAACAGGGACACCTTTATATAGCGATGCCACCACTTTATAAAATAGAATGTGGTAAGGAAGGCTATTATGCATGGACAGAAGAAGATAGAAAAAATCTACTTGAAAAGTTTAAAGGTAAACAAACTAAAACACAAAGATATAAAGGTTTAGGAGAGATGGATGCGAATCAATTATGGGAAACTACTATGGATCCTAAAACGAGAAGTTTAATTAAAGTAAATATAACAGATGCAGCTCTTGCTGAAAAAAGAGTTAGTGTCCTTATGGGAGATAAAGTTGATCCTAGAAAAGATTGGATAGAAGAAAATGTAGAGTTCTCACTTGAAGATAATTATAAAATAAGTTAGAGGTGAATTATGCACAAAACTATTATAGGAGTTATGCCAAGAACTATTTTAGTCGATGATAAACTTAGATTTTATATAAGTGATTTAGTAAGAAAAATAATAATAGAAAATGATTGTTATCCATATTTTATAATTCCACCACAAAATGTAGATTATATAAAAAGTGGTAAAGATATTGGACCTATGGATAGTGAAGCAAAAAAATTTTTGTATGAGCAATTAGACATGTGCGATGGATTATTAATGCCAGGAGGTAATAGGCAATTTGAATTTGATTCTCTAGCATACAATTTCGCACTTGAAAAAGATATTCCAGTACTTGGAATATGTATGGGTATGCAGGTCATGTGTAATAGTGATAATTCTACTTTAGAACATAAAGATACTCCTATAAAAAATGATTCTTCAATTAATCATTTTATGCCTGATATTAAAGAAGTACATAAAGTTATGATTAATAATAATTCAAAATTATATAATATACTTAATAAAGAAGAAATGATGGTTAATAGTATACATAATTATCATATAGAAAAAGTAAAAAATTTAAAAGTTAGTGCGACTAGTATAGATGGATATATAGAAGCAGTTGAAATGCCTAATAAAAAATTTGTAATAGGTGTTCAGTGGCATCCTGAACTAACTTTAGATGAATTAAATTATAAATTAATATTAGAATTTATTAATGCAGCTAAAAAATTTAAAATTGAAAATATGCAAGAAGTTAAAATTAATTAATATAATTTTTGATTTATTGGCGACATTGGCGACATTATTGACGACATTTATTGGCGACATTATTGACGACATTTATTGGCGACATTGACGACATTTTGGCGACATTATTGGCGACATTATTGGCGACATTGACGACATTTTGATAATGAAATTATTTTTGAATTTTAGATTTATTTATAAAAAATATTTTCATATCTATTTAGGTAGTTATGAAATGGAGGCGAGTAGTTATGAAAAAGCAAGAAGAGACAGAGAACGTATTAGGGAAAATATATGATTATACCCTTGAAGAGATAATGGGGGATAGATTCGGTCAGTACGCTAAAGATATAATACAAAACCGTGCTATACCGGATGTAAGAGATGGATTAAAACCTGTTCAAAGAAGAATACTTTATGCTATGTTTAGAGATAAAAATACAATAGATAAAGCACATAAAAAATCAGCGACAGCTGTTGGAAATGTAATGGGTCACTATCACCCTCATGGAGATTCAAGTATATATGAGGCTATGGTTCATATGAGCCAGTGGTGGAAACAAAACGAATGTTATATTGATATGCATGGTAATAATGGTTCTATGGATGGAGATGGGGCAGCTGCCATGCGTTATACAGAAGCCCGTCTATCTAAAATAAGTGGAGAACTTTTAAAAGATATAGATAAAGATACTATAGAATGGGCTCCAAACTTTGATGATACTTTATATGAACCAATAGTACTTCCAGCAAAATATCCAAATTTACTTGTAAATGGATCAAAAGGTATAAGTGCTGGATATGCAACTGAAATACCTCCACATAATCTAGGAGAAGTAATAGATGCTACAATAAAGAGAATAGATAGTCCAAATTGTAGATTAGAAACAATACTAGATATAGTAAAAGGTCCAGACTTTCCAACAGGAGCTATTGTAGAAGGTAAAAAAGAAATAGAAGATGCTCTAAGTACTGGTAGA
Source organism: uncultured Bacilli bacterium (assembly GCA_947632265.1). Classification (GTDB taxonomy): domain Bacteria; phylum Bacillota_I; class Bacilli_A; order RF39; family UBA660; genus UMGS1613. The sequence goes on along the minus strand of CANROP010000001.1, from coordinate 5,176 downwards.
GGTAAAATTGTAATAAGATCTAAATATGAAATAGTAGAAGATAAAAATAAAAAACAAATAATAGTTCATGAGATACCTTTTGAAGTTAATAAAGCTTTATTAGTTAAAAAAATATCTGATATAATATACGATAAAAAAATAGATGGTATACAAGAAGTAAGAGATGAATCAGATAGGGAAGAGAAAGTTAGAATTGCAATAGACTTAAAAAAAGATGCAAATGTAGATAATATACTTAACTATTTATTTAAAAATACTGAACTTCAAATAAGTTATACATATAACATGGTAGCTATAGTAAATAGAAGACCTATGGTAGTAGGTATAACTGATATATTAGATGCTTATATCGAATTTCAAAAAGAAGTTATAACTAGAAGAACTAAATTTGATTTAGAGCACGCTAAAGCTCGTATGCATATAGTACTAGGTTTAATAAAAGCAATAGATATATTAGATGAAGTTATAAAGACTATTAGATCTAGTAAAAATAAAACGGATGCTATAGAAAATTTAGTAAAAAATTATGATTTTTCAAATGCTCAAGCAGAAGCTATAGTTAATTTACAACTATATAGATTAACTAATACAGATGTAGATGTATTAAAAGAAGAATATGCTAAATTATTAAAAGCAATACAAATACTAGAGGGAATACTTTCTGATGAAGAAAAGTTAAAACGTGTAATGAAGACAGAGTTAAAATATATAAAAGATGAGTATGCAACACCTAGAAAGACAGAGATAAAAGATGAAATAACAGAGATTAAAATAGATGTATCTGCTATGATACCTAAAGAAGATTGTATAGTAGTAATAACTAAAGATGGTTATGTAAAAAGAGTATCAAAGAGAAGTTATTCATCAACAGATACTAATACTGGATTAAAAGATCAAGATTATATAATAGGTATATATGAATTAAATACAATGGATACAGTACTCATGTTTACAGATATAGGTAATTATTTATTTGTACCTGTACATGAGATTCCAGATATGAAATGGAAAGACTTAGGTAAACATATAAGCAATATAATAAAAATTAATCCAGAAGAAAATATAATATATAGTATACCTGTTGTTAATTTTGATACTGATAACTATATTACTGTATTTACAAAGAATGGTATGATTAAACGTACATTAATAAGTGATTTAAAAGCTAGTCGTTATACTAAGCCAATGCCATATATGAAATTAAAAGATGATGATGTAGTTGTAAGTATATCAAGTAAAAAAGGCAATGATGTATTTATAACAACTCATAATGGATTTGGACTTAGATATGATATAAATGAAGTACCTATATTGGGAAGTAGGGCAAGTGGAGTAAAAGGAATAAGTCTTAAAAATGATTTTGTCTCTAGTGGAAATGTAATAGATAGTGAAGAATATATTTCTATTATTACTACTAAAAATACTGGTAAGAGAGTAAAATTATTAGAATTTGAAAGAATATCAAGAGCACGTAAAGGTGTACAAATAGTAAGAGATGTTAAGACTAATCCATACTATATATTAAAATCTTTTGTAGTAGATAATAAACATACATTAGGATTAAAATTAAAAGAAGATTTAGAATTTATTAAGATAACTGATTTACCAATATTAGATAGATATTCTATAGGTTCTAATTTATCTAAGAGAAATATAGTTGATGCATTTATAGAATGTGAACTTATAAATCCTAATAATATAGTTAATAAACCTAAAGAAGAGATAGAAGAGGTAAAAAAAGATAATATTTCTTTAGATAATATAGATAAGAGAATGATGACAATAGATGATTTTTTAGATGATTTTGAAGTATAATACTTTAATATTTGAAAAAGTAATTAATTTATGATAGATTATATATGTAACAGACAAAGATTTTTAATCTTTCTCTGTTACAGGGTAATTAAAAGGCGGAGAATCTTCGTCCGTCACACCTGTAAAGGTTTGAGTAAGTATTTTTACTGAAAGTAGATATGTAGGAGATGGAAGTCCTACTTAATTACCTTAGGGCTACATTCTTTTATGTTTGTAGCCCTAATTTTTTAGTATAAGTTTAAAAAAAATATTTTTTTCATATTATCGGGTATTTTCTTGAATTTTACCCTACATCATGTCAAAATGATAAAGAGGTTAAAAATAGTGATTTATTCATACAAAGAACTTTTAGAAAAATATGGTACTAGATACAATATTAAGAAAGCAATTGATAATAAAGAAATTGTACCACCAAGATTATGATGGTAAAAAAGTTAATATACAACTTTCAGATTCTTTTGGTAATAGTGATAATGTCAAAATATTTTTGTAGGAAAACCTACATTTTTATTTTAGCAGAATTAGTGGATTAAATATTTTGACATAGACAAAATATATCTAAAAAGTAGACGAAAATTATAAAATAATTTTATAGAATGTAAAGACCGTTATGAAAAATCATAACGGTCTTATTGCTCCAATTGACTCTTGGCAACAGAACTAATTAAACTATAGTATATTTTATAGATGTTGTTAAACCTAATTTGCTTTTTAATTAAATAATAAAACAGACACCTATGTTTAGTGTCTGCTATGACCGCAAGGGTCAGAGTCAACTAAGTGCCAGTAAATGGCTTAGTTCTTTTACATATTACCATATATAAATACTTTAGTCAATATGTGAAGATTAGCCAAAAAAGTATTTTCATACAAATTTTATTTAACTATTGACATATAAATTTAATAATGTATAATAAATGTAATTTTTTTACGGTTTATAATAAAAAAATGTAATTTTTTTTCGTGAATGTAGTATAATAATAATTGGGAGATGATGAATATGTTAACAAGCATTACTTTGAAAGACTATACAACATTTATTAATGAAACAACATTTGATTTTACTGCAACTAATTATAAAATTCTAGAGGAAACTAATGTTGGTAGTAATAGAGTTTTAAAAGGTGCTTTATTTGTTGGTGAAAATGCTTCTGGTAAAACTCAAGTACTAAATGCTATTGTTTTATTATTGGATATGCTTTTAGAAAATGCAGAACAAAATTTCATTTTTAGAAAGTCTTTATATACAGAAGGTACAAAATATAGTTTAGGATATACTTTCAATATTGATGGAAATGAAATAAGATACTATGTTGAATTTGAAGCTAATTTAATTAATGCAGAAAAATTATATGTTAATAATGAATTAAAAATTGAAAGATTAAAAAATAGTGCTAAAATTTTTTTTGGAGAAGAGAAGGACAATAATGAAATAAATCATGCTTTATCATTAGTAAAATTAGAGTATTACAATACTAGATTTAATAATGATGTTATTCTTAATAAGTGGTTTGATTTTTTAAAAAATTCTATATATATAAATTGCTTACATGGTGTTATTAAATCTTACAATCCAGTAAAAGTATCTGAACAGATGATTACTAAATATGCTGAGATTAATGATGCTACTGAACTAAATGATTTTATAAGTAGAATAGGGTATAATAGTGAAATTATATTTGAAAAGGGAGTTTCAAATAAAGATAATACAATGGTTATTAATTCTGATAAAGAAACAATTTGTATAAAGAAAAAGGGAACAAATATTGCTATGCCTTTACCATTAGAGTCTACTGGTAATCAAGCTTTTATAAATGCTATATTACCAATTAAATTTTCTACAACAAATGATTGCATGATTATAGTTGATGAATTTAGTAGTGGACTTCATAACGAACTAGAAGAGGCTTTAGTAAGATATTTTTATAATAATAGTAATAATTCTCAAATGTTTTTTACCTCTCATTCAACGAATTTGATAGATACATCAATTATAAGACCTGATCAAGTTTATTCTTTTAAGTTTGATGCCAAAAAAGGCACTTTAATAAAAAGATTTTCTGATGAAAATCCAAGAGAATCACAGAATATGGAAAAAATGTATTTAAATGGAGTTTTTGATGGAATGCCTAAATACGACAAAGAATTTAAGAATTAATAAAAATAAAACTATTGGTGAGGTAGTAGTGGTTGTTGAAGGTGAATCAGAAGAATTTAGATTATTAAAGTATATTTTTACTAATGTATTAGATTATAATTATATTCCTTTAAAAAGGAATAAAATAATGTCTGATGAATTTAGAAGTAAAACTAATCCTAATTCTACAGTAATAGTTGCTAATACTAGTAATTCAAATATAAATTCTATTATGGAAGATTCAAATTACCAAGATAGATTATATAATTTATTAAAAACTGAATTTAAAAGGAGTTTAAAGAGTGTGCCTATTTACATATTATGGGATAGAGATGAAAGTTCAAATAATAAGGAAATTGTTTTGAAAACTATAAATACTTTTAAAAATTCAATGGATAACGATGAAGAAATGAATGGAATATTATTATTGAGTTATCCTTATGTTGAAAGTTACGAAATATCTAATTTTGATAAACAATTATATAGAAAAGTTTTTTCATCTAGTGAAGATGCAAAAAAATTATTTAAAGCAAATAGATACTCTCTAGCAAATATTAGTGAAGAAACTTTAATTAGTGCAATTGGTAATATGCATAGAAGCATGAATAACTATGGTATAAAAAGATATAATCCATCTGATTTTTATAGGATAAATAAAAAAGATATTTGATATTGAAGAGGAAAAATTTAATAATAAAAAAGTATATGATGCAATCTCATTAATTTCCATAATGTTAATCGATCTAGGAATAATATACAATGAATAAATAATAAATTAACGTTTTTGATAATTTATTTTGTAAAAGATAAGGGACTAAAATTAGTTATTTAATTTTAGTCCCTTTGAGATGCTTAAAAGTAAATACTGTAATATAAATTTTAAAATTTTTGATTATTTAAATATATTTAAATTTTGTTTTATACATTTTGTAATAAATTTCCAGCAAAAATTATCGAAAAATATTGACATTAATTTTGCAATATGGTAAACTCTAGTTGTATGTATTAGAGGAACGTGTGAAACTTTATTTGATATTTTTGGTATTGTTTTTTTCAAATATTGTTCATATTATTAATTTTCCAAAATATTTACAAACTAAATACATATAAATTATAGAGAAGGGTGTGAGAAAATGAATGATAAGAAAAACGTTATAGTTGCAGTTGGCGTTGTTGTTCTAATTGCTGTTATCGCTTTATTGTTCTTCTTACTTGGTGGAAAAT